>JAAFHQ010000068.1 GCA_013298445.1 Chitinophagales bacterium
TGGGGCAGCCTCGGTTACCCCGGTGTTGGTCAGGTTTTGAATTTTTTTGGTATCGAGATTGTACACAAATATGTCGCGTTCAAAATTGCGGTAGGCGGTATAGAGGATGTGTTTGTCATCGGGCCCAAACTGGGGCTCATCGCTGCCAATGTCCCAGAATTCATCTTTGAGCAAGCTACTGCTAGCCATGGTACTCAAGTCCAACAGGCGCATTTCCTGGCGTCCGGCGATGTACACCGCTTTGGTTTTATCGCTGTTGAAGGCTAGATTGCGGTTGTTGTGCTGGTCCTGGGTGATTTGTTTTTCGGTGCCAGTTCCATCGGCTGGCAGGGTAAACCAGTTTTGATAACCTCCCACGGTTTGGGTAAAGAGCAGCGTTTTGTTGTCTTTCAACCAATGGATTTCCAGCGCCCGCCCCTCGGCCCGCGTGGGCAAGTGTTGGATGAATTTACCTTTTACATCGGACACAAAGACCTGCCCACGGGCGATAAAGGCCATTTTTTTTCCATCATCCGATACGTTAAAGGCGGTGATGTTGCCCTTGACGTTAAAATCCTGCAACTGATCCAGGGTGACGTTTTGGGGAATACGGATGGCGACGGTTTCGGCCCGTTTTTTCTTGACATCGTACACCTGGATTTGGTAGTCGCGGCGGAAAGCCACTTTTTCGCCATTGGTACTCACTTGAGGATACCAAATCGAAGTGTTGAAGTCGGTCAACTTGACTTTGCGGTCTTTTTCAAAGGTGTACAGGTTGTACTCCCCATTGGCTTCATCAGAAATGAAATAAAAATTGCCCTGGCGATCAAAGGTCACGCCAAAATCCTTGCCCGCCCAATTGGTGTATTGTTTGAACTCGCCCGAGCGGGGATTGTAGGATTGTACATCGGGATTGTGGTCACCTTTGTAACCTTTGCGGGTCATGGCGCTGAAACTTTCCCAGGACTCATTGAAGAAAATTTCGCCGCCACGTGGGTGCTCCGCAATGTCATTGACGGTGTGGTGGTAATGGGGAAACAAACGCATCGGGGTGCCACCCTCCATGGAAACCTTGTACCCACTGAAGCGATTGTAACGCGAAGAGGTGAAATAGATAAAACCGCTGTCCCATGACCAGGAACTTACCAAGTCATTGGCGTCGTGGTAAGTCAATTGGCGGATTTCGCCACCTTCCAGGGGCAGCAGGTACACATCGGTATTGCCGTATTGCTGGGCGCTGAAGGCCAGCCATTTGCCATCGGGTGAAGGGCGCGGGAAACGTTCGTCGCCTTCCATGGCAGTGAGACGGGTAGCTAGGCCACCAGCGCTAGGCACTTTCCAGATATCGCCAGCATAGGTGAAATACAGGGTGTTGCCATCCGGCGAAAGGCTGGGATGGTCGCTGAAGTAGGCCCCGGGTTGGTTTTGGGCAAAGGCACCAAATGCCATCATCAAAATGAACAACATCGTAGGGGCAACCCTTGCGGTTGCCCTGGTGTGAAACAGCCAGGTAGATTTTTGCATGGTTGCTGAGCTATGCCGAAGCATGGTTAGTGAAAGGTTTGGGTGATTAAACGAGTACTAAATTAGTAGAAATTTTGAATTTATCTCCGGAGGTTTCGCAATGTGAGGTCATCTGGACCAGCCCTGAAGGGGCGACATTTGCCAAGAATGGGCACAGCCCATTCTTAGCAAGCCGAGTAATGTCTCAAGTTAGGAAGCCCTGAAGGGGCGGCATCATCACCGCGTATGATGCCGCCCCTTCAGTACTGGTGGTGTGAACAGAGCTGGGCTGTTAGGTCGAATGGGCTTCACCCATTCTTGAAGGGATGTCGCCCCTTCAGGGCTTAACTACTTGGATAATGTACATCAACCAAACCGCCGAATATCCACCTCCCCATCTATCGCCTTCCCTTCCAGCATCACCTCACTCAAATGCTTCGCCCAAAACGGTGCCAATGAAGCCCCTTTCGTCCCCAAACCATTAAAAATCCACAAGGCTGGAAACTCCGAATGCTGCCCCAAAAAAGGCCGTCGATCCTTCACCGTAGGGCGAATGGCTGCCCAGTGATCTACAACTTTGAAAGGCAGTTTGACCACCGCCTGCAAGCGCTCCAACAATTCCTTTCGAGCCTGTTCCGTCGGCAACTCGTCGCTGAACTGCCAGCCATAGGTAGCCCCCACCCAGTATAAGTCATTGCCTAGGGGGGCGAGGAAGGTATTGTTCTGCTTGACGATGCGCTCAAAACCTGCGCCGGGAATTTCCACGATCAAAACCTCGCCCTTGTCGCCACGAAAGGGGAGGTAGTTGAAAAAGGGGTTTTTGACCCCACCGTAACCTTCGCAAAAAACGACCTGAGAAGCCTCGATGTCTCCGTAGGTAACCCCGTCTGGATTGATGATTAATTGATCGTAATTAAAATAGTTTTTACTCAGTTGATTTTTCCCCAACAACAGTTTTTGAAAAAAATCCAAAAAAACACTGACGTTCAATTGCGCACTTTGTAGGGTTTTGCCGTAGGCGAGGATAGGGTAGAGGAGTGGTTCGAGTGGCTCCTTGTCGGCATGGTCGCCCATGTAAGCCAGATAACCAGGGTCACCTGCGCGGGCGAGCCAGTCGTTTTCTTCTTTGGCCGAAGTGAGCGCCCGCAGAATGCTGCGTTCGTGAAAAAATGAGCCGCCGAGCAATTGCTCCAAATCCCGGTAAGTCTGCTGGGCAAAAGGAATGAGTTCGTCCACTCGCCACGATTTGACGAAGTACCGCCCGGTAACGGGATTGATTAAACCTGCGGCGCGACGGGAAGCGGAACCTGCACCATCGGGATCGATGACGTAAATGGAGGCACCCGCTTTTTCTAAAAAATAGGCGAGAAGAGACCCAGCCAGGCCCTGGCCGACGATGAGGTAGTCAATTTTCATGGGAGTGGGTTGGGGGAGCGATCAGATTTAGGCGAGGGGGCTGGATTAAGTTTGGGGCAGGGGCTGGTACAAGTCTCCAGACTTGTACCAATATCAACACGTCTCTGACGTGTATTTGTTCAATATTTTCGCGTTGCTCGTGCGTCAGAGACGCGAAAATATTGGTACAAGTCAGAGACTTGTACCAGCGCGTCAGAGACTTGTACCATCTTAGTAGGGTTGTTTTTGCACAATTTACGGGAGCTTCAGAACCCCCGACCCCTAAAGGGGCGTACAGCTTACGTAAGTCGAAAATTCGATTTTTTATGAAGAAAGCCCAGATCCTAGGCATACCTAAAATGTACTCCCCTTTAGGGGTCGGGGGTTGGCAGATTCCAGCACAATCTT
The DNA here is from genome assembly GCA_013298445.1 of Chitinophagales bacterium. GTDB lineage: Bacteria > Bacteroidota > Bacteroidia > Chitinophagales > Saprospiraceae > Haliscomenobacter. The sequence goes on from JAAFHQ010000068.1 coordinate 3,286, forward strand.
GCGCTGAATCCACCAATAAACCTTTACTTATTGATACATAAAACTCCATACCATTCTCTATTTTACTCCAAACCCTCCAATTCCACCTTCAACTTCTTTGGCAAACTCTCCACCACCAAATCATAGGAATGATCGATCAGCTCTTGCAGCAGTTTATTGCTCAGCTCAGCTTCACAATGCACGGTGTTCCAGTGCTTTTTATTCATGTGGTAGCCGGGCAAAACGTCGTCGGGGTGTTCTTCGCGCAATTCGATGGCGCGTTCGGGGTCACATTTGAGGTTAATGGTTTGTACATCCACATCGAGGGGGACCAGGGCAAATATTTTACCCATTACCTTAAGCACCATGGTGGTTTCACCAAAAGGAAAACTTTCTTCCACTCCTTTTTTTGCCAGGCAATAGGCGCAAACTTCTTCGACGTTCATAGTGTTAGTTTCTGATTAAGAGCTTGTTTATAGGCAAAAATGGTTTCGTTTTCGCTTCCACCAAAAAAACTTAACAAGCTCTTGAGCGGCTAAATTTATGAAAAATTCAGCCTACTTTGCGCACAAAACAGGGACAAACATGCAGACCCAAAAACTCATTCAGGGAATCCACCACGTTACAGCTACCGTCAATGACGCACAGGAGGACTACGATTTTTATACCCGCGTGCTGGGGATGCGCCTGGTGAAAAAAACCGTGAATTTTGACAATGTCCACGTATACCATTTTTACTATGCCGATGAGTTGGGCACGCCAGGGACTGTTTTTACCACCTTTCCCTACAAAGGCCAATCCAATGTAAAGCAGGGAACGGAAGGTTCGGGTATGATCCTGAGCACTGCATTGTCCGTACCGACTGATGCTTTGCCCTTTTGGGAGCAACGCCTGCATGCCCATGGGGTTTTGCTGACCCACGGTGAGCGCTTCGGTCAGCCCTTCCTTTGGTTTCGCGACCCATCCGGTTTGCAAATTGAATTGATGGGGGATGATAGTGATACCCGTGCGCCCTGGCTGAGCCCCTCCGAGCCAGAAATCACAGCTGAGTTGGCTATCCGGGGCATTCACCACGTGATGTTGTCGGTTGCGCCGGAACATTGGCTGTCCATGACTGATTTTTTGACTGCTGAAATGAACATGGCCGTAGTAGCAGAGGAAAACAACCGCATCCGCCTCAATGTCAATGGCGGAGGGGCTGGCCATTACCTGGAAATGCGCCGCGATGCCTATAGCCACAAGGGCCGCAACGGCATTGGCACCGTTCACCACGTAGCCTGGAAGGTTGCCGATGATGAAGCGCTGATGGCCATGCAGGCGCGCATCGCCGAATTGGGCCTGAATCCTACCGAATTCAGAGACCGTAAGTATTTTCATTCGGTGTATTTCAAACCTTCGGCGGGCATGTGGTTCGAAATGGCGACCATGCAACCAGGTTTTATGGTGGATGAATCGAGGGAGGAACTGGGTACTCATTTGCATTTGCCGGAATGGGAGGAGCCCAAGCGGGCGGAAATTGAGGCGGTGTTGCCAAAATTGAGCTAAAGGACTTATAATTTAGGAACTAACACTTTCTAAGGTGACTCTTTAGTGTCTTAGGATGCTTAGGTGGTAAAAAAACATTATTTCACCACCTAAGAATCCTAGGGCACTTAAGGTACACCTTAGTTAATGAAGACCATGAAATCAAGATTGACCTTTCTACTTTTGCTGTTCAGCGCATTTGCCATACAAGCGCAAAATCTGAGCAAAGCCTTGCACCTCAACGAGCAGGAACATTTCCGAGGCGCGCTGCCTGTAACCGAAATACAGGAAACCTACCACGAACTGCCAACCAAAAAGCAAACTCGTACCCGTTCGCTTTACGACGTTGAACAAAAAATCATCCTTAAAGCGGTATACGAAAACGATCAGCTCCGGGCCAAGGACACCATTACTTATCAAAATGCGGTAGGGGTCAAAAAGGCCACTATTTTTGAAACCTGGGCAGCTGATGGCACTTACGAGCGGCGTACCGAAAACTACGTTTATGATACTCGGGGCTTTTTGGTGCGCATCCGGGAGTTCAGCAAAGATGGCTATCTGCGTTTTGAAACCCGCATCAAAAACGTGGGCAGGGGACAACCTTTTGTCATCGACAAGTTTGACGACGACGACAACATGACGGGTGGAACCGAAGAAGCCGAGTATTTGCCAGAACTGAATCGCTACGTCGTTAAAAAGATGAATGTGTTGGGCAAAGAATCTTCCCGCGATACTTTAGTGCTTGACCCACAGCAGCGAGCAGCTTTTCCAGCCAAGGGCGAAACCTACAATGAAAAAGGAGACTTGATCAAATTCATTACGCCAAAAGCGGTCACTGTTTACGAATACCGCTACGATGAGCAAGGCAACTGGATGGAGAAAAAAGGCTTCCTGGTAGAAATGGAGAAAGGGAAAGAAAAAAAGGTTTTGCAGGAAAAATGGGAGCGGAAGATCAGTTATAAAACCAAATCATAAGTAGCTCAGGCCCTCAACTCCTCAACTTTCTCAACTTCTCAACTTATCTTTGCGCCCAATATCCAAACAAAGAAAACAAACAACCGTGGCAGGAAGTATTTTTGGCAGCGCCTTTCGCATCAGTACCTTTGGAGAATCACATGGCAAGGCCATCGGGGTCATTATCGACGGTTGCCCAGCGGGACTAGACATTGACGAAGCATTTATTCAGGCTGAACTCGATCGGCGCAAACCCGGCCAATCGGCCATCGTCACCCAACGCAAGGAGAGCGATACCGTTCAAATCCTCTCCGGTGTTTTTGAGGGCAAAAGCACCGGCACACCCATCGGTATGCTCATTCCCAACGACGACCAGCGCTCCCACGATTACGGCCATATCGCTGACAAATACCGCCCTTCTCACGCAGATTTCACCTATCAGGAAAAATATGGCGTTCGCGACTACCGAGGTGGCGGCCGCTCCTCAGCACGGGAAACAGCAGCCCGAGTAGCAGCTGGTGCTATTGCCAAATTGTTTTTAGCCCAGAATGGGGTGAACATCCAGGCTTATGTCAGCCAGGTAGGCCCGCTCATTTTGCAAAAAAGCGCAGATGAACTAGACCTCTCGCTGACCGAATCCAACGACGTCCGTTGTCCTGACCCGGAAATGGCCCTCCAAATGATCGACCTGATCAAAGCCGTTCGCAAGGACGGGGATACCATCGGTGGGGTGGTGAGCGCCGTGATCACAGGTTGCCCGGTAGGACTGGGCGAGCCGGCTTTTGATAAACTCCACGCCGACCTGGGCAAAGCCATGCTCAGCATCAATGCCTGCAAGGGTTTTGAATATGGCTCCGGTTTCGCAGGAGTAAGCATGCGCGGCTCGGAGCACAACGACGTTTTTTACCAGGAAAATGGCATCATCAAAACCCGCACCAATCATTCCGGTGGCATTCAAGGTGGCATTTCCAATGGCATGGACATTACCTTTCGGGTAGCGTTCAAACCCGTTGCGACCATCATTCCCGCTCAGGAATCGGTCAACACACAAGGTGAAAGTGTGGAGGTAACCGGCCGTGGTCGACATGACCCCTGTGTATTGCCCAGGGCGGTGCCGATTGTAGAATCGATGGCGGCGCTGGTGTTGGCGGATCACTTGTTGCGGCAGAGAATGACGAAAAGTGAAAAGTGAAAAGTGAAAAGTGAAAAGTGAAGAATAGTTGGCGAATATTTATGGGAAGTACTATTTCTCAGAGAATATTTTATTTTTGTTAAAAAACATAATATGGCGGCAAGTAAAAAATATTTTAGGAATCTTATTGTAAAATCAAAAATAGGGGAAGCATTAGCTGAGATGATGAAGACGGCGGAAGAGATTGGCCAGGATGACTTGTCCAATGATTTACTCCTGCTCTCTTCCCGCTACAATCGCAATGAGGCCCAGCTTAATCGAGGCATAATTGATACCCGGGACTACGACTTGGCAATCAACCGCATTTCCAATACTTTGAATGAATACGTTGATCAATTGGAAATAAAGGAGGAAGAGGAAACTAGCCCAGTTGGGTCAACAACAGTGGTTCCAACTCCCCCAGATAGATTTGTAGCTCTGCCTGCTGAAAAGCCTAAAAAAATAAAATACGTCGAAAAGGCTTTCCGGGAAATTGAATCTTATTCCAATCAAGGGCTTGCTTTGATCGTAACTGCAACAGACACTGAAACTTCTGCTTTACATCAAAAAATGACTCCGCTGCCTAATGAAGAAGGCTTGGTGGAAGTGAAAAAAGACAATGCCACTTATTTTTTAGGCAAACTTGGTAATTTCGCTATTGCTAATGTTGAATGTGGGACAATGGGGTCCACCTCGTCCATGGGATCAATCCTTACGGTCTCTAATGCCATTAATGCACTTCACCCCAAATTTGCATTGATGGTTGGCGTCGCTTTTGGCATCGATGGGGCCAAACAAAACATTGGTGATATTTTAGTGTCTGATCATATTCTACCCTACGAAATTCAAAGGGTAGGTAATGATAAAATAGTATGGCGTGGCAGTAAGCCTGAAGCCAGCAATACCTTGCGCAACAATTTTAAAAACCTTCGTGGTTGGGAATATAAGCTACCAAATGGCGAGGAAGCAAATTTGGAACTTTGCGATATCTTATCAGGTGAAAAATTAATTGACAACCTGAACTTACGTGATCAGCTGGTAGAAGAGTTTCAAACAGCGAAAGGAGGAGAAATGGAGGGAGCTGGCCTCTACGCAGCCTGCCAAGACAAAGATGTAGCATGGATACTGATCAAGTCCATTTGCGACTTTGCCGACGGCAATAAAGGAAGTGGTAAAAAAGAAAAACAAGCTTTGGCTATTGAAACAGCACTCCATGCATGTTTGCACGTCTTCAATAAAAAACACGTATTTGAAGGCTTGGGATTGGAAGCACTTCTGGAAGCTTGATGTGTTTGGGCAATAGTCCACATGCTCAAAATGTGGACTATTGCCTGATTTGAATTTCACCAGTGGTATTTATCACTTATCACTTATCACTTATCACTCTTCCTCTCCCCCGCTTTCCGTTTAAAACTCCGAATAAAATCTGCAAAAGAGTCGTATTCTTTTCTGAAACTCAAGCCTGTGCCCACCTGAAACCTTCGTCCACCCACATCGGGTTGCAGTTTTTGGAAAATGCGCAGTTTGAGGTTGCGGTCAGGGGTGATGGCGTATTCGATGACTACGTCGGTACCCACAAAGGTATTGACTTCTGTTCCTGGTACATTGTTTTGGATGTTGCCCCCCACCTGTACCGAAAGGCGGTCTTTCAGGAAGTAGGGTTTGAGGCTGAACTGGAATTCGTTGCTACCACTGCTGGTAAGGGCCTGTCGCACATTGAAGTTGATGTCGGAAAGAACACCTTCGCCCACCAGGTCTTTCAACAATTCAGTTACCATTAAAGATACCTGATTGGAGACCAGTTCACTTACTGAATTGAGCGCAAAGGCACGAGCTTGGGTACCCAGGGCAAAATCGGCAGGCAGAAATTGACCGAAGAGGATCAACCCTGAAACCTGTTTGTTCAACTCGTTTTGATCCTGTTTGAGGACGCGAATCTTACTTTCGACGTAACTTTGCAAGTCGCCACGCAGGTTGGGAAAAAATAAGTCAAAATCGATGGTTGGTTTAAGCAAATCCCCCCGCAGTTTCATGCGCAAGTCGATGCTGGTATTGCTATTGGCGACTGCTTTAACGGCATCATCAGCAGCAACAAGGTATTCCTGAATAAAACTATAAACCGACGCACTCAAGTCGCGGTACTCAGCCTCCAGGTTGATGATAGCGCCAAAAGGGTCGCCATTCCAGGTAAGGGTGCCTCCTTCTTTAACCCGGAATCCTTTGTTGAACAGGTTGTAAAGCGTAAAGAGGTATTCACCCTCGTCGATCACGATTTCGCCAAACATCTTAAAATCACCCCCTCGGGGTACTGAAATTTGTACCGCCCCACGTCCTGCTCCCTTGATGACGTCCCCTGATTGTTCGTTAAAGATGATCTGCATTTCCGCACCACGTTGCACGGTGATGTCGAGGTTAATGCCTACTCCGGTGAGTTCTCGTTCATCCTTTGTTTTTTCGGTTTTGGGCGTTTTTTCTACAAAACGGACAAAATTCAATTGTCCCACTTTGCGTTCGTTGCTCACTGGAATGATCAACCGAGAGCCTTCACCTACTGAGGCGATCACGGATATATCGGGCCGCTGGAAGGAACCAGAAAAATTGATTTTGCCCATACCAATGGCCTGGCCGTAAAACTGTTCATTGTCGCCTTTTTTGGTGTCAAGCGCAAAGAAGGGTTCAAGGGTATTTAAACTGGCGTTGAAGCCAAACCTTTTGAGATGGTCATGGCGAATACCTCCATCCAGGCGGGCGCGGTTTTTGCGTTTGTCGTACAAGACCATTCCAGACAAGTCAAAAAGAAAGTTGTCCACTTCTACGTTGGCCCGCTCAAAGGTATAATTCGTTTTGAGGTAGTCTACCGTCATTCCTCCTTTCATGAGGTACATGTTGCCTGAAATGTTGGGGTTGCTAAAATCGCCATTGACATGTATATCTGTATCAAAATAGCCGTATAGGTTTTTAAAAACATCTCCTACAAAATAGTCGGCAATGTTGAGCGGATAAGAATGGATATTGAGGTTGGCGTCGAAATAGCGGGCTTGTTGCTCGGTGCTTTCACCAAAGGTGCTGAGGTTGTAATAGCCTTCTACGAGCAGCTGGGCAGTATCTTTGGTGAGTGAGAAATAAGCGGCCAAGGGATGTTGCCGGTCTTTCATTTTTACATCCAGGCGCATCAGTCCCCAATCGTCCTTATTGATGAAGAGGGTGTCACTAACTAGCGCTAAGCTGAGGTCTTTTAAACTGAGCACGTCTTCTACCCGCGCTTCCAGGTTGCAACGCCCGCCGAACTCCATCGGCTCAAAATTGAGGTAGCCATTGAGCAAACCCAGATCCATGTTGTTCATGGCCAGTTTGATACCTTTACGCCCCAGACGATCGAGACGAATGGCTTTGGTTCCATCTTGCAACACAAAATCTTGTACGTCAATAAAGTCTTTGCCAAAGACGATGGAGTTGCGCGGATTGATGGACCAATTGGTATTCAATAGGTGCAAATCGGAGTTGCTAAGGCGCATCAGCATGGTACTGCTGTCGCGAATGTAAAAACGGCCATCCAGGTTGACTTTGGACAAAACCTTGGAAGATTTGTCGGCATAAGTCAGTCCAAAATCAATCGTATCCCGATCGACTGAGGTTTGCAGCGTGATATTGGGTAGTTTTTGTTTGTCATTGATGTTGAGAGACGCAGTATTTAGCGTGATGAAACCTTGACCATTACTTAAATCAATGCGTAGCCCCAAATCCGTAGCGGCCATAGACCCAAAACGAAATTCTGGGGCATCCAGTTTTGTCACCAATTTAGCCTTGAGGTTGTCAAACTCTCCAGTCAGCGTGAAGTTTTTTAAGGGACCCAATTGGGCATCGAGCAATTCGTGTAAGCCGCCACTATCCTTAATTTTGATGTCGTACTTGAATTGTTGAGGCCGCAACAGGGAATCAATTTTATTCATTTTAAAGCGTTGGGCAAAACCGGGGAAATTGTCATAAATAAAAAGTTGAAAAGCTGCCGGGATTTTTTCAATATCAAAGCGACCATTCAGGTGCGCATCCATCACATCGGATGCTATATCCAACTTGCGATTGCCCGTGCTATCCAGGGTAGACGAGATGTCAACAATTTTGAAGTGGTATGTTTGGTCACCTTTGTTGAGGTCAAAGTCTTTAAATTCAGCTTTGCCCACCAAGTCTACCAGGTTTTTGGCCTGAATATTCACATCCACATTCCCGGTCAATACAATTTCTTCTTTGCTGAAATTTAGTTTTTGTAGATTGAGTTTATTGATGGAGGAGTAAAAATTGTATTCGGGTATATCTTTGGAAAGGTCAACTTTACCGGTAAAATTCAGATCAATATTGTCATCGGCAATCAAGAGGTTCCCATCAAATTTACGGGATTTAAGTTCCCCTTGCATTTGGGCGTTGGTGTATTTGTAGCCCTTGAATTCGAAACTTTTGATGTCTGCACTGAGTTTGGCCCGGGCGTTTTTACCAGCCAGGCCGTACCCGTCGCCTTCACCTACCTTGGCAAGCAGGCTGACTTTTCCAAAATTGTTGTTGTCGGTCCATTTGCCCAGGTCAAAATTGTTGAGCACCACCGTTCCCGCATAAGAGGCCCGTTCGGGGCTTTCGGTATTTTTGAGGGAAACGTTCAGGTTGGCACTCCCAATGCTGGTGGACAATTGCCCGATGGTGGTGAAGCTGTTGAAAAAGCCGATAAAGTCACCCCGGTATTCCAGCTTGCCCAGTTTATCAAAATTGCGCGGCAAGCTAAAATTGGGCAATAAATCCCGCAGGGTACGCATGCTGGTGCTGAGCTGATCCATGCGCAATTCGATGGACTCGTTGTCTTTCACGGCCAGGTTCCGGGCATCAAAACGGCCTTGCAAAAAAGTGCCATCGGGCAGCAATAGCCTGAATTTACGCCCATTCAAGTTGTTGACCAAACCATAAATCCGGCCATCAAGCGAGAGGGTCGTTTCTTTGTTTTTGCGGAAAAAAGGATTCGTAGTCAAGTCCGAAGCAAAGGCCATGATGTCGCGCATGGCAATTTGGGCGCCATTGAATCGGTTGTCCATCCGCACGAGATTGGGGAAATCACCAAAATCGTCGAAAGAGTCGAACTTCAACTGAATGGTATCACCGATGTTGGAATGCGGTGTAACGAGGGCAGCCCCATTGAGCGTGATTTCATGGGAACTGACGATGGCTTCTTTGGCAGCCAAACGCGACAACTCAAAACCACTTTTTTCCCGCAAAGAGATGTTGCCGAGATTGCCCGAAAATACATCATTGCTGAGCTTGAAATTTTGGATTTTGATGTCGATGTCGCGCACTTCCATGTGGGCAAAATCGATGGTGTCGCGGGCAACCTTGATTTTAGGCGATTTGCGGTAATTGTGTACGTTAAAAACAGATTCCGAAAAATCAATTTCGGCCACATCGATTTTCCAGCGGGTTGTATCTACTGCACTACTGTCTACTGGTACTTGTTCTTCAATTTCGGTCAAAGAATCCTCATAACCAGGGCCGTAATCTAGTTCATCAATGAGCACTTTGGCACCTTTGAGTCGAATGTATTTGGCCTGAATGGTTTTTGCAGGCAGGTTCATTTTATCGATGGCGATCCGACCCCGGTAGATTTTAATTTCCATCCTTTGCCCCCGATGGAGGTCATTTTTTAGGAAGCTGACCTGGTCAAGGTTGAGTTTTTTAATCGCCAGTGCAAAGGGTTTTTTTTCTTTTTTAGGGCCTTCTGGTTGGGGCGGGAAAAGCCGCTGCAATAAAATCTCCAGGTTGTTCATTTCCGAAGCAGGTGCTTTTTGAATGTTGAAGCGTCCTTCGGAAATGCTCAATTGGTCAAAAACCAGCCCTTCGCGGATTAAAGTGATGGGGCTGAGTTTGATTTGAGCATTTAGGCTTTTGCAAAATAGCAAGGTGTCGCCTTGGTCATCTTCAATGTATACGTCGTTGAGCACCACTTGATTGAAAAAATTCAGGCGAAAATGGCCTACTTCGGTGCGGGTACGGGTGGTTTTGGAAATGGCTTTGGTGACTTCATCGATGACCCATTCCTGAATGATGGGGATTTGAAAAAGCAGGAATAAAACCGTAACGCTTACCGCTATTACAGTAAGCGTGATCCTGAGGGTGGCAGCAACCCGACGGTATATTTGCCAAAGCACCCACCGGATTTCGCGCCAATTTTGCTTCGTTTTTGGTTC
>JAAFHQ010000679.1 GCA_013298445.1 Chitinophagales bacterium
ACGCAGGTGTCGCCCCCGGATGTCGTTGAGGTAACCATCGTTGGTTTCACCCACCAGCGCATTGACCGACTGGGCTTTTTCATTGCCTGGCTGGTTCAAAGTGTATTCGATGAGGGCATCCATGGCTGTGGATACGTTGAGGGTATTGGTGAGGGCGATGGGGGTTTCGAGATTGCCCAACTCCTGCACCTGGGTGCTGCCCGCCAGTTTGCCAAATCCATTGGCGACGAAGATGGCGGCGGGGATTTTGTTTTGAAAAAGATTGCCGGTGTCGGGCACAATGACGGTGACTCCGGTGCGGATGTTTTGCCCTTCACGCAGGGTGTGGTGGCCGACCTGGACATTGCCTACATCAGTAATGGCATTGTGGCGGCCCGTGGGGAGTACGCCAACGTGGAGGCTAAGGGCTCGGGCTCGGGTTTGGGCTTGGGACATGGTGAGGAGGGTGAAAACAAAAAAGGTAGTAATAAGGGTACGCATCAGAATTTGTATTCGTTGGGGATCAAATCTAGGGCATTTTCATGGTAGCGGGTCAAGTTTCGATAGGGTGTTTTGCCATCGTGTGCTAATTTCCCAATTACAATGGAAGGGTGGACATTGTATGTTGTCGCACATTCCTCTACCCGATTCGCGCTCAAATAATGGGTTTCATTTTTCAAAAACTCTGCAATTTCTGAATGTTTTAAAAATCTTCCGGCGAGTGCGTTGGCTTCGTTTTCCATTTGATCTCTTTCTCCGTCCTGAAGATTGTCAAGAATAAAGGTGGTCGTACTATTGAGATGTAGCAGCACATGTGCTAACTCGTGGGTTAAGGTAAACCAAAAATGATCTAGGCGTTTGTACCGACCAGTATAAACTACGGTTGGATTGTTGTTGCTGAAAAAAGCTGCACCATCGAGGTACGTTTTTTCCAAGTGAGGCAAAACCATAAATTTTACGCCAATCTGTTTGAGTTTTTCCAAAAAAATGGCCACACCGTCTACGGCAAGAGTGTGGTCAGTGATTTGTTCACAGAGCATGCCTAGTTTCTCAGCGTCAAAGGCATTGACGGTAATTTGATCGGCAATGGATAGTGCTTTTTTGTACCAGGTAATGGCATAAGCCGCGTTGAATTTGTTATAAGCCGTCGATTTACGGGTTAAATAAGGAAGCATTGTAGCATCTTCCTGATCGAAATTAAGGGTGGTTTTACCCCAAAAATTGAGCACTTTTTGCTTCAAGTCTTCGGTGTTTTGGGGTGGAGCCAGCCACCCTTTTTTGATCATATCCCGTATCGGCATGCGTTCATAAATCATCGCTTTTGTGTCTGCTTCTTTTTCCTTTTCGTTAGGTTCTTGTCGCAGCCAAATGCGGTATTCATTGTCTAAGTTGAGCCAGTACTGAGCGGAGGTATCAAAAACTTCACCAAGAATTCTGGCAGTATCAAGGCTAATGCTTTTTTTGCTGTTCAACAAATCGCTGATGTGCTTTTGTGAAAATGCAGTAATTTCTGCAAGTTCTTCTTGGTTCCATTCGCGCAGCTCAAGTTGTTCGCGAATGAAATAACCAGGTCCAAACTTTTTGGCGGGCCTTATTTGTGAGGTTTGAATCATGGTATTAGGAGTAGTGGTTAGAAATGGTGATGAGGTAAAAATCTCCAACAGTTTGGGCATCATTTGTCCAAGTAATCGTCATCTCAAGTCGGTACTTTTGGTTTAGTCGCATGGAGTAAGTGTCATCATAACCCTTCAACTTTTCAAAACGAAGACCTTTATCGGCTAACAAATCGTGGAGATCGACTGCTGCTTCAATTTTTTGAATGGTCGCGAAAAATTTGTCAACCACATGCTCGGGAAGCTTTAGTTTTTTTGATTTTCCTGTTCGGAAGAGCTCTTCTAAGTCTTTGTCTTTGATGAAAACAGTCATAGGGGCAAGATGTTTTGCAAAAATATACCTTTTTGGTTAAAATTAAAAACTATTTCTTTGGTTTTATTAAAAAAAGAGACTCCATTCCTCCTGTTTTTGTTGATTATAAAATCTTGCGGGAGTAGTCAGAAATTGAAAAAGAATCCCATTTTGATCAGCATATTTCTTTACCTCCTCGATTTGCTGTTTGATGTTTGGAATTCCGGAGAATGTTCGCCTGGTGAAACCAATTCGATTCAGGTGTTGTAATTTGGAAATTTCTTCAATGACTTCTGTCCACTCGGTTACTTTTCCATCAATTAAAGTATCTGTGTAGTTCAATTTTTCATCGTCCTGTACCTCTATCTCAGAGATCAGATCGATAAAATCAATTTTATGCTTTTTGATAAATGCTATTTTTTCAGTTTTGGTCTTCCCTTTCAGGTTGCTTTCCTCAAAAGCTGTTGGCAGTAAAGTCCATAAATAATTTTTACTTCTGCCATAAAAGAATTCGGCTTTATTGCCTTCAATATCAGGATTAAAAGTCCCAATAATAAGGGTTTCTGTGTTGGGATCAATTTGGTGATCGATGAATTTATGTTTTATCCTAATCATTGTAGTAAGTATTTTTGAGGAATAAAAATTATTGATGTCCAGTCCAAAAAGATTCGATAGTGTATAAGGCTTTTGATTGGACAAAATCTTTAACGGATCTAATTACAACTTGGTAATCAGCTGAATCAAATTTAGACCAGCCTTTCTCAGCATATTCCTTCCAAATCTTTTTTAAGGGAGAATCATCTTTTTTTGCCAGTTCTGTTAAGAGTAATCTGTCTATAGGCGGATGAATTTTTTTTACTTTTTCGTGCTCATGATAGCCCCCACAGACAAGAATAGTTTTGAGGTAAACATTGATGAGTTTTGCGGCTACACCATAGGAGATTTTTTCAGGTGAATTTTTCTTGTCAAAAATTTCAATTGACTTTTTAATTAGACTTTCGCACCAAGTATCATGGATCGTGTCAAAGTTATCCGGTAAACAGTCTGGCTTGTCGATATATTCTTGAAGGTTTATGTGATCAATAAGTTTTTTTGCCGATTCGACAGAAAACCGCTGATCCTTAACACTCGCCGCCCGACCCACAGCCCAAACCGCAAACTTATGCTTGTGATTTTCAATGGTAAATTCTTCTTCACATGGATTCATATCCTTTAAGTCTTTTATTAAAAGTGTATTACGATAATCTCCAGCAAAGGTTACATAGGCTTAAACTCAATTTACCACCTGTGCATAATACCCCACCATCTCCCTTCCCAACGCATACACATCTCGCCACTCAAAGTACCAGGGACTCACCCCGCTCACCGCCTTAAACCCCTTTTTCCGAAACAACATCTTACTCCTCGTCAAATGGAAGTATTGTGAGACCACGATGACACTTTTAAACCGCAAGGAATCCTGTAAACGGAGGGTATTGGCAACTGATAAAGTGGTATTGTTCCCCTGGTTGTCCACTATGATGAGGCTATCCGGCACCCCGTTTTTGAGCAAATAATCCCGCATTTTAGCCCCCTCGTAATGGCCTTCTTTGCCCAAGCCGCCGCTGACGAGGAGTCGTTTTACCCGCCCTTGTTGGTACAATTGTAGGCCACAATCGACTCGTTTGGCCAGGCGGGTGGAAAGGGTACCATCTTCATTGACCTTATTGCCCATGATGACGGCAAGATCAGCGGATTGCTGGCGGTCCCATAAGCCATCGATGATGGTGACGCTGAGGTGTAGGAAGATCCAGAGCAGCAAAAGGAAGATGCTGTATTTGGTGAAGCGGAAGATGGGTTTGTTCATTTGCTTAGGTAAAGGTGATAAAGTGTTGTTCAAATGTAGCCCTGTATTTCGAAATTTGCAAAGGCTCAAAAGCTCACTCAAACCCTATAACCGGCAAAATGCCCACCCAAGTGTCCATTTTTTTCTTTTAACTTGCCCAAATCATTCAGCACAAATCATCCAGCTATGCTCGGGTTAAAACCACTTTTTGGGGCACTCTTTTTCCTCCCCATGTTTCTTTTCGCCCAAAACCCCAAAATCACCATTTCCGGCGTATTAAAAGATGCTTCCACCAAAG
>JAAFHQ010000680.1 GCA_013298445.1 Chitinophagales bacterium
CACGGAATACTTCCGCTCTGACCAACATTTGGTAGCCACCCATCGGGTAAATCGGGGCCGGATCCGCTTCTGCGTAAATATTCACCGCATTGTAGCCCATGTCATCGGGGAATACGTCGATTATTTTTACCACAAAATCGGCGTCGGTGGTGGAAATGCTGGTCATCAGATCAGCTACCACATTGCCCGCAATGGTCACATCCTCACTTAAGTTCTCAGTTTGAAAAACCAATACATCCGGCCTGCGAGAAGCAAAACGTTGATCATCGCTCATGTAGGTTCTGCTGCGGTTAAAGTGTACGTCTTCGGTATAAGGAACCGGCTTGGCAGGGTCGCTGAGGTATTCACTGAAACCTTGCGCGGCAGCAGGTTTGGTCCAGCCCAGTTTTCCGTTGGCTTGTAGGTACATGGCCTGATCGCTTTTCCCGGCGGGTGGCCATTGATTGAAGGTTTTCCATTCGTTGGCTCCACTGAAAAACACGCTGGCTTCCGCAATTTTGGACACATCACCTTTGCCTTTCAGGAAATAGTTGAAGAAAGGAATTTCGATGTTTTGCTGGTACCAGGTGGAGGTGTTGCTGCCAAACTGCACATTGCCCAAATGCGTCCCGTCGTTGCTGGCCCATTGCCCATGGTACCAGGGGCCTTCCACAATTTTGTTGAAGGCTTTACCCGGGTTGTTTTGCTCCGCCGCCAGATAGGCATTCCAGGCGCCCCAGCAGTCCTCAGCGTCGAACAATCCTCCCACCCAAAGCATGGCGGGTTGCAGATTTTTGGTGGCATTGCGGGCGTCCCGAGCTTTCCACCAGGCATCGTAATTGGGGTGTACCATCAACTCTTTCCAAAAAGCAATGCTATCCCCCATGTACTTCGTAAGACCTTTCAAGCTGCCAGCTTCCAGGTGAAATTTGTAATTGTCGTGGCTGCTGTAGTCAAATTCTTTAGGGCCAACCGTGGTTGGTTTGGGGCGAGGTTGGCCAAAACCAGAATAAAAGCCAAAGGCGTCCATTTGGAAAAAAGCGCCATTGTGGTGAAAGTCGTCGCCGATGAACCAGTTGGTGACTGGTGCCTGCGGGCTCACTGCCTTTAGTGCCGGGTGGTTGCTGGCCGCGGCCATGGTAGAATAAAAACCGGGATAAGAAATGCCGAATACCCCTACATTGCCGTTGTTGTCCGGCAGGTTTTTGATCAGCCAATCGATGGCATCGTAGGAGTCGCTGGCTTCGTCAATTTCGGTTCCTTTTTTATTGGGGTTAAAAGGGCGGATGTTCACGTACTCCCCCTCACTCATCCAACGTCCGCGCACATCCTGGGTCACCATGATGTAGCCTTCCCGAAAGTAGTTTTTCAGGTAGCCATTCCAAACCGGGGAAAAAGCCTTTTCTCCATACGGTGCACAGGAATAGGGCGTGCGGGACAACAAAATGGGATGTTTCTCACTCTTGTCTTTGGGCATGTAGATGGAGGTGAACAACTTAATGCCGTCCCGCATCGGAATCGACACTTCTTTTTTGATGTAGTTGTTGACAATCCAGATCGAGTCGGCGTTCTGGCCGATGGCCTGGAAGGAAACGATAAGAAGGCAAAAGAGGCAAATTTTTCTCATGGTTCGAACTTTGGTTAATGAAAATACCATCCTACTGGACATTTTTGTATTTCAGGAGCGAAGGACATGAATTGCCACGTGCTTTAGCGCGTGGATGCGGATTGCCCTTTATTTCGGCTTTAGCCACAGCCTCAAATTTTAAGCTAGGGCTAAAGCCCAAAACATAGCGTATTCTCCTATCCACCAGCTGAAGCTGGAGGCAATTCATGTCCTCCGAGCAAAATGTCCCGTTATGTAAAAATACTCGGAATGCCTGGAGCCTAGATGATTTTTTCAACTCATTTAAACCCAGCCCGCAACATCACCCCCGCAGTATACAAAATCACCACGATCACCACCCAACGCAAGGTATCTAGGGGTAGTGATTTGACAATAAAGGCAGCTATTAGAACCGCAAAAATACTAGGTATAGCCATTCCCACAGCGGCTTTTCGGTTGTAGGCCCCCTCGCGGATAAAACGAATAGAAGCAGGTGGCATCAAGAATGCACAGGAGCCCATCATGATCGGGAAAGCCACCTGAGGCGACATACCCAGAGCAAATACCAGGGCCATGCACGGTGCGTACAATCCAATACCCACGGTCATCAAAGCGCCCAAAATGAAATTGACCGCAACACCAATGATTAATTTACTGCCGTTTAAACCGATAGCAGTCCCTCCTCCCTGTATCCACTCCATATTGCGGGCCAACATAAACCCTGCAGTTACCAATAATGCGCAACCCATGACGCGTCGGATGGTTTTTTCCGGCAGTCGAGCCACCACTCCAACCCCCATGATGGCACCCGCCGCCGCAGAAACCAACATCAAAACGAGCGTCAAAGGTTCTACTTCAATTACGGTGATGAAAATCAGGGCCTGAATCAAAACCGGAATGGTATTGGCCACATTCATGGTGCCGGGGATGAGGCGGTCTTCGGTTTGTTTGGTAAATTTCAGCAAAGCCGTTTGAGGAGCAAAAGCCCCAATGCCCAAAACGTCAAAAAAATTGACCACAGACCCGATCAATCCAGTTTTGAGCCAACTGCTGTCTTCGAGTTCATTTTTGTGTTTATTGACATCATTGATAAAAACGATGCTAAAGGCTATGGTTAGAACAGCAAGGGAAATCCAGATGAATGTGATCATTTTTTGGTAGTGTTTAACGGTTTAACTGCTTCAAAATCCCAACTTGCCAGCAATACAGTTTGAGGATCAAGCAACACTTTTTCTGGTTGGGTATCTGCGGGAATGCTGATTTCGATATTGCGGGATGAAATTGGATGAGACGAAAGGCTGGGCAACAATTCCCCCGTTTTGTAGATGCCCACTTCGATGGAACAATCGAAATGATATACTTCCGGTTGGGTTTGTTGCAAGGAAATTTTGACCAGCTTGTTGGCCGCGTCGTATTTCCAGCTGCCTTTCAGCGCAATGTACCCGCCCTGGTACAGCCATTGCTGGAAGAAGCTTTGTAGGTTTTGCCCCGAAGCCCTTTCCATGGCCAGCCGGAAATCCGTTGTAGTGGCGTTGGCATTCAGGAAGCGTTGATAATAGTCGCGAATACCCGCATTGAAGGCTTGGTCGCCGATTTTTTTGCGCAGCATGTGCAAAATCCACGCGCCTTTTTGGTAGGTCAGTCCGCTGGTCACCGGGCCTTTTTCCGCTGAACGATCGTCTACAATTTTATAGCCCGGGTCTTTGGCCAGGGCGGCATAAGTCGTCTTTCTTGCCCCCTGCAATTGTTGCACAAACTCCTCTCTACCATAGGCATGCTCAATGAACAGCATGGTGAAATAAGTAGCAAACCCCTCGCTAAGCCAGGCGTCATCCCAGGTCGATTCCGTTACTGCATTGCCAAACCATTGGTGCGCCAATTCGTGAATGACCACATTGCGCAATCGGGTGCTCCGCTTGCCATCTATTAACTCTTCACCGTAAAAAATGGCCGAGGAGGTTTCCATCCCACCTTTTACGCTGGGCGTTTCAATATTGGCTATTTTCTCATAAACGTAAGGCCCAATGTAATCGCTGAAGAAGCCCATCACTTGTTTGGTCGGCTCAGCAAAATCGTAAAAACCAGCCTCCCGCTCCTGGGCGTATACCCAAGTCTGGATGGATTTTCCTTCAAACCAGCCTACGTATTGTACCGCAAATTTCGCCACCCCCAACACATACAACCAGGAGGATACGGGCACATTTTGCCGCCAATGGGTCAATTTGGTTCGGGAATCGAGGGTTGTTTCTTCCATCAACAAACCATTCGAAACAACTTGATAATGGATGGGAGCTCTTACCACAAATTCGCTGCTGGCTTTTTCGTAAGGGTGATCAATGCAGGGCAACCAATGCCGGGCGCGATTTGGCCAGTTTTCGTTGAAAAAGCTGCGGTCGCCGTATTTGGTGGGGCCAATGCGCA
>JAAFHQ010000681.1:0-2561 GCA_013298445.1 Chitinophagales bacterium
CAGAAAGAGGGCTTTGACTTCATCGTCACCGCCCACCACCTCAACGATTCGGTAGAAACCATCCTCTACAATTTTACCAAAGGCAGCGGTATCAAAGGGATGTTAGGGATTCCCGCCGTGAATGGCCGGGTGATTCGGCCTTTGTCTTTTGCTACCCGCCAGGAAATCGATGCCTATTATACCCAGGAAGAATTGGTTCACCGCGAGGACGCCAGTAACGCTGAATCGGGCTATGCCCGCAACTGGATTCGGCATGAAGTGGTACCCAAACTCCAGAAATTAAATCCTTCTTTTGAACAAACCGTAAGCCGCAACCTGGTGTATTGGCAACAAATCAACGCTTGGTTTGAACAAGAAGCCCAACAAATCAAGACCCAAATCTGGCACACGGAGCCCCTTCGCCATACCCTGCAACTCAGCTCCATCCAAAGCCATCCGGCCTTGCTGACTTTGTTGTTTCATTGGCTACAGGGTTTTGGTTTTGTGGCCGAACAAATCAGTGGTATGCATGCCGCAGTTTTGGAACAAAAGCAAGGCAAATTGTTTTTGAGCAAAAGTCATAAAGCGCTCATCCACCAGGGCAATTTGATCATTGAATCCCAAAACGCCGCCCCAGGCCGCCCCCAAATGTGGCTGGCAGGGGATTCTAGCCTGTCGCTGGACGGACAAAAAATAACAATTTCCACATATACAAAAGGCCCAATATCAATGCCTCATCAACCCGACATTGCCTGGGTGGATGCTGCCGAGTTGAACTTCCCCCTAGAGCTTCGCCATTGGCAGGCAGGTGATGTGTTTTACCCCCTGGGAATGTCCGGGAAACCTAAGAAAATTCAGGATTATTTCACCGATGAAAAGATCGATCGTTTTGCCAAAGAACGCATTTGGCTGCTGGTAAATGGCGACGGGCGGATCATCTGGGTGCTCGGTTTTCGGGTGGATGATCGCTTCAAAATTCGGGAAAACACCACCCGGTTCGCCGAGTTCCAACTCATGTCCCAGCTTGATTTATCAAAAGAATAAACTAACTTTGAAGTAGCAAAAATCAACCCACCGATTATGAAACAGATCATTTACTCGCTCGTTTTTTTGGCAATCGCCACTGTAGCAAGCAGTCAGACGACCAACATCGCTGTTCCCAAAACCCAAAAAGGTGTTGTAACCAAACTCGCGGCGACCTGGTGCCCGTTTTGTGGTTCGGAAGCTTGGGATACTTACAAAAACATGGTAAATGACCTGAGTTCAAAGTCATTGGTGATGGTAGCACACCGCAGTACCACTAGCCGTTTGTACAGCGCAACTGCCGAAAAGGTATTGAACGCCTACGAGCCCGTTTTTTATCAACCTTATTTCTTTTTCAATACCAAACTGATCGGAGAAGGTGATGCTGGTACCAGTACGGAGATGAAAAAGCAGGTCGATAATTTTGCGGTTGCTGCTGCTACTCCGATTGCGCAAACAGGTTTGTCTGTGAAGTTCAATCCCACTACCCGCGATTTGGAAGTAAATGCCAAAACGGAGTTTTTTAAAACGACCAGCGGCAATTATTTTACCGGAATCTACTTGATTGAAAAATCCGTGATTGAACAGCAATCCGGCCGGGGTGCAACGGCAGAACACCTCAACGTGCTGCGCACCCATTTTGGCACCAGTGAATTTGGTTTTGAAATCGGTTCTGGCACCATGATGAACGGGTTCTTTAAAACCATTTCGACCAAAACTACCCTTTCAAGCAAAATCAATCCTGCCAATATCATCATCGCCAGTATTCTTTGGCAAAAAACTGGCGACAACACCTACAGCATGGTCAACGCCAACTGGACCGACCAGGTGAGCAGCGTAACGACAAGTGTAAAGGAAAACCAAGCCTTAAAAGCAGCCTATACCATTAGCCCCAACATCGTTCAGGAAAAAGCCAATCTGGAGTTCAACCTGCCTAAAGCGGGTAAAAACGTTTTGGTCCAAGCTTATGACGTCAAGGGCCAGGTGGTCGCCACCATTTTTAGTGGCAGTCTGCCTGCTGGCAAGCATCAGTTTCAATTGAATCGCCAGCAATTGAGCAGCAAAGGGCTTTATTTTGTACGTTTGATGGTGGATGGACAGTTTGCGACCAGACAAGCAGTAGTGCAATAATTTCGGTTTCACTCCCTTTTGTTGCACAAGCGACTTAGTAGCACAAAGGACACAAACATGAGACATCCCGAATTTTTAGAATAATTCCAAAGCGACATAATTTTCACAGAGAAGGCACAAAGAAGCACAAAGGACACAAAGTTAGACGTAGACGACGCTTCGCTTTGTGTTCTTTGTGTCCTCTTTTTTTTCCTTTGTGATAAAGAAATGTCGCTTTTGTAATTTCTAGAAAAATTCGGGATAATTCACTTCAGCTTGCGATTCAACGCAAAACTAAAATTTTCATCCCCCACCATCATCCGTTGCTGCTTATCCAGAAAGAACAGCACATTGTCATCTCCCACCAAAAATTGCAAGGCTTCATCCTTTTTGTCATCAGGATGGAGTTGATAAATCAGGGTTTCTCCTTTTTGTTCAATCGACCATGT
>JAAFHQ010000681.1:2571-3997 GCA_013298445.1 Chitinophagales bacterium
TCTTAACCTACACCGATACCCTCCAAATCAAACTCCAGGATCAAAAGCGCTACATCTTTGACCCCATCCGCAAAAAGTGGCTGGTGCTCCAACCCGAAGAATTTGTCCGCCAACTCATCGTCCAATACCTCCTCCAAAACAAAGGTTACAACCGCAACCGCATCGCCATCGAGCGCGGCATCAAAGTAAATGGCCTGGCCAAACGGTGTGATATCCTCGTGTACGATCAGGACATGCAGCCTTTCCTCCTCATCGAATGTAAAGCGCCCGAAATCCCTCTAGATGCCAATGTTTTTCACCAAATGGCCGTGTACAACATGCAATTGCGCGTTCCCCACCTCATGATGAGCAATGGGGAAGCGAGTTACATTTGCAAAATTGATGTCGAAAATCAAGAATATACCCTCCTCCAGGACTTGCCTTAAAGCCTTCCAAAATATACCTTTGCTACTTTACTTTGTAGCCTAACCAAAAATGACCAAAAAAACCATCCTGATTACCGGAGCCGGAGGGCAGATCGGCTCGGTATTAACCAAAACACTGCGCGATACTTATGGCGCCAATTCGGTAATTGCTACCGACATCCGCAGCACCGAATTGGGCGATGGCCCCTTTGAATTGTTGGATGTACTCAACGGCAACCGTTTACACGAACTGGTAAAGCGTTACCGGGTCACGGAAATCTACCACCTGGCCGCCATCCTTTCTGCCCGTGGGGAACAAAACCCAAAAATCGCCTGGGACATCAACATGGACAGCCTTTTCAACGTGCTCGACGCGGCTAAAGAGCGCAACTTGAAGGTGTTTTTCCCAAGTTCCATCGCCGCATTTGGTCCCAATACGCCCAAAGTCAACACTCCGCAGGATACCATCACCCAGCCTACCACAGTGTATGGAATCAGCAAAGCAGCGGGTGAAAACTGGTGCCAGTATTATTTCCTAAAATACGGCCTGGATGTACGTTCGGTGCGCTTCCCGGGGATCATTGGCTACCAATCGCTTCCGGGTGGTGGCACCACCGATTACGCGGTTGACATTTACCACAAAGCCATTTTGGGTGAAGATTTTACCTGTTTTTTAGGGCCGGACACCCGCCTCCCAATGCTCTACATGGATGATGCCATTCAGGGTGTATTGCAACTGATGAGTACCCCTAAGGACAAACTCAGCGTACGCACCAGCTACAACCTGGCCGGAGTGTCCTTCACGCCCGCTGAAATCAGCGCTGAAATCCAAAAACACCACCCCGATTTCAAGATCCACTACGCGCCCGATTTCCGCCAGGCCATCGCCGATTCCTGGCCACAAAGCATCGACGATCAACAGGCCCGTCAGGACTGGAACTGGCATCCTCAATTCGATTTGGCTCGCATGACTGCGGATATGTTGAGCCATTTGCAAGAACAATATTTGGTAGGAGCTGAGA
>JAAFHQ010000682.1:0-1427 GCA_013298445.1 Chitinophagales bacterium
AGGCAAATAAATGATTAAAACCAATAGAAGGATGGTAAAAAAGACACTAAAATAGGTCGTAGGGATGGAAGGAAATAAAAGATTGCCCACCGCACCCATCGCCGCAATGTCTGCTCCAATATTCATCACAATGGCGGGAAAACTGAACAATAGCATCAACCATAAAATTGGTCGGGGGTAGTGCAATTTGATGTTCCCGGCTAGCCCATGTTCCGTAATCAGACCAATCCGGGCGCACATTTGTTGCAAAACTGCCATTAAGGGAAAGGCGATCAAGGAGGTCCATAAAGTGGAAAGCCCAAAAGCGGCCCCCGCCTGTGAGTAGGTGGCAATTCCGGAAGGGTCGTCATCGCTGGCTCCAGAAACCAGTCCTGGCCCTAATAGTTTCCAAAAACGCTGTAGTTTGCTTTTAATTGAATTTTTTCTCTTCATCTGGATTTTGACTGACAGAAGGTAAAGTTAACCAAAAGTGTGAAGTATGCCCAGTATTTTGTATTGCTACTTTGGTGATTTTACTACCCAATTGCTCAAAAAATAATTTGACAGTTCAAGTTGCATTGTACAACTTTGTGTTCAATCACACCGACAGTATCTACACATGAACGACGCAAAGGAAAAACAAGCCATTAGCCAATGCCTGCAATTGCTCGAAAGCAGGCTCAATTGGGGGTCAAGCCAAAATTGGGTGAACTACGATTTTGAAAAACTGAGTCTGGAAATCGAGCAAAAAACCCAGGTCAATCTCAGCGTCACGACGCTCAAACGCTTGTGGGGTAAGGTCAAATATCCCCATGCGCCGACGCTCACCACTTTGAACACCTTGGCCCAGTTTTTAGGGCATGCTGATTGGCGTTGTTTTACTCAGAGCCTTCCCGTTGGCCAAGAAGAAACTCCGGTAGCACTGCCCAATGCTACTCCAAAAGCACCACGGTTTACAGGCTTCAAAATAAAACGCAATTGGGCATTGGTCGGTGCTTTGATGTTGGTCGTATTGCTGGCCATCTCTGCCTTTGTACCCGAGTTTTTTAACTTCAAGGTAAATCAGGAGCAATACAGTTTCCACGCCAATAAAATGTTAGCCCAGGGAGTGCCCAACTCGGTCATTTTTACTTACGATGCCAGTACTTCGCCAACCGATTCGGTGTTTATTGTACAAACCTGGGACATCCGCCGCAGAACCTTGGTGCCCAAAAACCAGCAGCACCATTCGGCGGTGTACTACTACCCCGGCTTTTTCCGCAGCAAATTGATCATTGGGCAAACCATCGTCAAAACCCACGACATTCAGATAGCTACGGACGGCTGGCTAGGCTTGGTTGAAAATGAACCCAGGCCGATTTATTTCAAAAAAAGTGAGATTCTCAAAAGTGATCGGGTGGAAATTGATACACAAATTCTGCGTGCTTATAACCTTCCTTTACTCCCCG
>JAAFHQ010000682.1:1437-3988 GCA_013298445.1 Chitinophagales bacterium
CTAAAATTCGTTTGTTCAATCAAAGGGATATGGGCGATTTGATGGACGACAATTTCATTTTTGAAACCACCCTTAAAAGCCCATACAGTGGTGGGAGTAACGCCTGCCAGTTTGTAGAGGTGCTCATTCAATGCAAGGACGACATCATGGTCATTCCGCTGGCTGACAAAGCTTGTGCGGGTGATCTGCGCCTCTACGCCGCCGGAGCGATGGCAGAAAGTAAACATGCGGATTTATCGGGCTTTGGTTGTGATCTGAATGAGTGGACCACCCTAAAAGTAGTGACCAAAGACAAAAAAATGAGTTTTTACGTCAACGGAAAAAAGGCGCATTCCTTTACTTTCCCAAATGATCCGACGGGAATTGTGGGGGTCCAATATCGCTTCAACGGCGGGGGTGCGGTGAAGGATACCCATTTCAGCAATGGCGCGTTTGAGCTTAAACTATAGATTTTATCCCTCATTAAAAAAGACGTACAAGCCATCTTTTCCGGCCACAATGATGTCCTTGCGGCCAGTGCCACGCAAGTCTACCACTTCAAAATAAATACCCGTGCCTTTACCTTCTCCGAATGGGCCATAACTGATCACTTGTTTGGAAAAGGATTCGCCATTCCATTGAAAATAATACAAGCCAATGGGGTCAAAGGAGCCGGGGTCTTTCTCATTGTGCGCCCTGTATCGTTTGCCAGTGATCAATTCTTTTTTCCCATCATTGTCCAGATCCTCCCAAGCCATGGTGTGGTATTGGGAATTGAAGGGGTCGATTGGGTGTTTCTGCCAGGAGCGTTTGCCAGTTGGATCGATTTTTTGTTCGTACCAGTCCAGTCCGTAGTCGTGTCCTTTGCCCGCAATACAATCGTTTTTCCCATCTCCGTTGACGTCAGTGACAATGACGGGGATGCTGGCAGATTGCATGTTGAATTCCTGGTGAAAAATCCACTTGTCTACAAATGGATTTTTGGGAGCTTCCAGCCAGCCAGTGTTGAGGACGAGGTCGCCGCGACCATCGCCATTGATGTCGCCAAAGCCAAGACCATGCCCTTGGGTGTCCCACAATTGGTAAGACTGGAACTTCCCAGTGCCTTTACCCGCAGCATCCACGATCAGTTTGAAGACGCGTAAAGGTTTGCCAGGGTTATTGGGCACAATTTCCAAAATACCATCCCCATCAATGTCCCAGGCCCGGGTAGTTTCGATATTGCCCGTTTCGCCAATTTTAAACTCCTTCCATTCTGCTTCTCCATTGCCCGGGTTTTTGCGCCAGTTGACGGAATTGTCGTTCCATCCCCCGGTGATAAAATCAAACCAACCATCGCCATCCACATCCATCGGAACGGTAGAAAAATCATCGTAATATTCGCCAAAACGCCGAGGCTGGGCTACCACATGCCGTTTGAGAAAAAGTGGACCTTCGTACCAAAAAGCACCAGAAACAAGATCTAGTTTCTGATCGTTGTTGACATCGAACACCCCCACCGATTCAAAACTCTCGGCAGCAATCATTTGCTTGCGGAATTGAATGGGTGGAGTGTCCAGGCCGAGCATCAGCAGAATAAAGAGGAGCGGAGTATAAAGCGCCATCGTGTTTTGTGTTGTATTAAGATCTGACAAAATACACTGCAATTTCCAAACAAAGCCAGTATCTTCCCCCCAACAAATAATTTTTCCATGCGCCGCATCGGCTTACTCTCTGACACCCATAGCTACCTTGACGAAACCATTTTCGACTACTTCGACGAATGTGACGAAATTTGGCACGCTGGCGATATTGGTGACCCTGGCATCGCTGATCGACTAGAGGGATTTCGTCCTTTCCGTGCCGTATTTGGCAACATCGATGATAAAGACATTCGGCTCCGTTATCCCGAAGATTTGCGCTTTATTTGCGAGGGGCTGGATGTGCTGATGACCCATATTGGCGGCTACCCCGGCAAATACAACCAAAGAGTGCGGGAAATTTTACGTGCCGACCCTCCGGGGCTCTTCATTTGTGGACACTCTCACATTTTGAAAGTTATGCCCGACCCAGCACTGGGTTTATTGCACATCAATCCGGGCGCTTGTGGCCAGGAAGGTTTTCACAAAATGCGCACCATCATTCGTTTTTCGATAGAAAATGGCAGGCCGAAGGATTTGCAGGTGGTGGAGCTGGGGAAGAGAGGCGCATTTTAAGTGACGAATTATTCGAATGACGAATGACGAATTTGCTGCGTTGCCCAGGAATTCGTCATTCGTTACTCGAATAATTCGTCATTTCTTTCATTCTTCCTACTTTTGCTTTCTATGAAACAAATTTTTCTCAAAGACAAACGCGACGCGGCGGTACTCCGCTTTCATCCCTGGGTATTTTCGGGAGCAGTGGCGCGTAAGAGTGGAGCCATTGAAGATGGTGAATGGGTAGAGGTGCGTTCCAACAAATCGGAACTCTTGGGTATGGGCCATTATCAGGATGGCAGCATATGTGTACGCTTGTTGAGTTTTGAAGCAGCTACTATCGATCAAAGTTCTTGGAACCAAAAAATCGAACGGGCTTACCAATACCGTAAAGC
>JAAFHQ010000684.1 GCA_013298445.1 Chitinophagales bacterium
AACACCGAAAAAACCCGAAACCTGGTTTCCACCAGCCTTTACCTGATGACGGAAAGTGTCACTCCCGGTGCCAACTTCATGAAAATCACGCACCTCCAAGCCGTTCCTGGTAAAGGCACTGAGCTGGAGCAGCACGAAAAAATGATGAAGCCCGTTTTTGAAGCCGCCGCCAAAATGGGCAGCATTGCCAGTTGGACTTTTGGCAAACACCTGTACCCTTACAGCCCCGAAGTTGGCAATTATTACCGGATTATTGGCACCAATTCCCTGGACGATATGCTCAAGGCCGAAACAAGCAACTACCTTGAATTGGCCTTTAAAAAGGTCTATCCCGCCAAAGATTATGCTGCAACCATGAAAGCAATACGAGACATCATCACCATCAAGTCGAGTGAACTTTGGGTGGTAGCGGACGCGACGAAGTAAGCTCAGGGAGTCCCTACAGTTCTTGATTTTTTCAAAACAAAGCAGTCAAGAACTGCTCCTTTCTTTTCCACGATAATAAGTTTTAGCGGATTGAGGTGTCAGCGCCTTAATCCGCTTTGCTTTTATATACCCATCCCTTTTTTATAGCTATACCCCAAAACGAGTTCTTTTTCCAAAGTATATTTCAGCACAGAAGGTAACTTATATCATTTACGTTACGACAATTTCAACTGAATTTGGATTCAACTGATCAATAGGACATGAAAAGCAAATCCTCCTTTCATTTAAAAAAATGGTATTTCGACTGCACTACCGAGGACGGCAGGGTACTGATTTGTTATGCGGCCACGCTCCACTGGCGGGCGTTCAAAGTTGGGTACGTCAGTTACATTTATGTGGATGGAGTTGGAGAAAGGCACCATATGAGCAAACTCAAATCGGTACAGGAGCCAGAAATTGAGGAAAAAACCATACGTTGGAAAGATCCATCTTTAGACCTTTCCGGCGAATGGCACAGCGCAGCACCGCCCCTCCGCACGCGGTTGCACGACACCGACGAGGGTTACCTCGACTGGCACTGCATACAACCCTCAGCTCAATGTACGATCCACCTGGGAAACGAGCCTAACCTTTCTGGTTGGGGCTATGTAGAATGCCTCGAAATGACCCTTCCGCCCTGGAAAATGGACTTCAACGAGCTCCGTTGGGGACGCTTTACGCAGGCGAATACACCACTAGTCTGGATTGAACTGCGGGGGGAATTAAACCGTTTTTGGGTTTTTGATGGCCAGGCTTGTATTCCGGTAGCCAGTATTTCCGACGAAGCCATTGTACTACCCGAAAACCACAAAAAATTGTTGTTGAGCGAACCGCTTATCCTGGAAGACACCAATAAAATCAAAGAGACTGTAGACCTTCTGCTCCGCTGGATGCCGGGGATTGACCGCTTTACCCCTCTGCATTTTTTAAGCGCTCAGGAAACCAAATGGCGCAGCAAAGGAACCTTGCTGGTCAACAATCAGGTAGAAAATACCGGATGGGTGATCCATGAATTGGTGAAATTTTAAAAAACTACCACATGTCAATTGTACTGGAAGTTGAACACATATCCCGCTCTTTTGGTCGCCAAAAAATATTGGCAGATGCATCCTTTACTGTGGATACGGGACAATTGATTGGTATTACCGGTGAAAATGGTTCGGGTAAAAGCACTTTATTAAAAATCGTAACTGGAATGCTCAAGCCCGATTCCGGCAGTATAATAAGACCAGTCAGCATGGGGTATTGCCCGCAAGAAGTATTGTTGTTTGAGCAACTTACGGTATTGGAACATTTCAAATGCTGGGCTAGGGGCTATGGAATGAAGCCAGAACACTGGCAAGAACGGATGGAGGTGCTGCTTCAGCAATTCCAGTTCAAACAGCATTTGCACAAACTAGTCGAGCATTTGAGCGGCGGCACCAAACAAAAGCTCAATTTGGCTCTAGCCCTGCTCCATCAGCCTGATTTGTTGGTGCTTGATGAACCTTACAATGGCTTTGATTGGGAGACCTATCTCCGCTTTTGGAGTTATGCGGAGGCAATTGTTGCAGCAGGACAAAGTATCCTGGTCGTTTCCCATTTCATCAATGACCAGCAGCGATTTGACCATATTCTTCACCTACAAAATGGGCTTCTGTCATGAATGTAAAGCGCACCTGGAGTGTTATGGAAATCACCTTGCTTCAACTCATTAGGCGGCGTATCACCCTCGTGTTGCTACTGGTCATTCCTTCTCTGTTCTTTTGGGTGGTTGATTTCACCACCAGCAAACGCGTTACACCATTCAAATTGGCCACTGTATCGGAAGAAACCTACGTAGAAGTACCCGCACGTGACGAGTCTTTGGTTTTTATAGGAGTTGCCGCCGTAGGTTTTTTGGCCTCCTTTCTGGGCCTGAACCTGGTACAAAAAAATGCCGGGGTTCACCGTCGCATGGTTCTGGCTGGTTACCGATCCTGGGAGATTTTTACTGCCTTGTTTGCGGTTTTATTCTTTACCGTAGGGCTGCTGGCTTTGTATGTAGGGCTCGCCTTGCATTTGTTTTTTACGCCACAAAATTTGATAGGAACCTTACTTGGGATTTTTTCGGCGGGGATTGTTTATGGCAGTTACGGCATACTTTCTGGCGTACTGATCCGAGGGGAATTGGAAGGGATGTTGTTGATTGTTTTATTGGCCAATATTGATGCAGGTTGGCTCCAAAATCCTTTGTTTTACGATGGGGCGCAACATCAGGAATTTATACGCTACCTTCCGGCATGGTTTCCATCCCAAGTTACCTTGACCGCTGCATTCACATCCCATTCCTTTGTAAAATCCTTCGGTTTTTCTGTTCTATATGGATTGGGCCTCTTGTTGCTGGGGCTTTTATTGTACATCTACAAAATGCGCATCTTCAAATGAAAACTACAAGCCAAGACCTCGTCGGTAAGTTGATCTACAGTTTGATTTTTACGGTGGTACTGCCCATCGGGCTGTTGCTTTGGGCCAAAAATGCTAGTCATACGGTGTTTTTACCACCGATTTCATCTCCTGGTTGGGGTTTGCTACTTGGCATTATAGGAGGCATTTTGGTGCTCACCGGGATGTACGCATTGTGGCATTTTGGGCAGGGCTTGCCCATGAATGGTTATCCTCCGCCCAAATTTGTACAAGATGGAGCCTTCAAATTGCTACCCCATCCCATTTACACGGGGTTTGTGCTGCTGTGTTTTGGTGTTTCCATTTATGCGGGCAGTGCCATCGGTTTTTGGCTGATCAGTCCGATAGCCACTTTGGGTTGTATGGCGCTGGTATGGGGTTACGAAGGGATTGATTTGTTACAAAGGTTTCCCTCGGCACCGCGTCAGTATTGGCTGGCTATTCCACCCAAAGCAGAAGGGAAGCCTACGATGGCTCATTTTACCTCGGTCTATCTCTGCCTGGTGTTGCCCTGGGTTTTGTTAAATGCCAGTGTCTTGTGGATGTATCAGGCCAATGTTAATACACCCCTGCTTAAGCTTACAATCCCGGAGTTCAACCCAGAAGTAGACTGGACCATCGGTATTGCAGCGGCAATCTTGGTTTTTGCAGCGCCACTTTTTGCCAGAACTCAAGAACAGTTGCGGCAGTTTTTTATCAGCGGTCTACTCGGTGGATTGGCAGTGCTTTATCTGGCATTCATTTTGCCGATCATTGGATTGGGGCATGCCACTACAATTGAGGGCACATTTTGGCTGAATGCCGGCTTTTCCCTATCCTGGTTTTGGATTTGGGTGGCGACACAACTCTACCGTAAATCTTTTCCCGCATTGCGACTGGCAATAACGGCGGTAGCTGGACTACTGACCTTGGGGCTATTGCTTAACAGCCGCGATCCTCTTGCCCATTTGTTGAGTGGGGCCGTAGGTTTTACTTTTGCTTTTTATGCTCCAGCTATTTGGTCTTTTTTGCGCCGTTCAGCTGAAAAAGTGGCCAACTCCTGGAAGGAATGGATATTTGGCCCAGTGCGGGTCATCAATCATGGCTTTTACGTTGGAT
>JAAFHQ010000695.1 GCA_013298445.1 Chitinophagales bacterium
TGAATCGAAGCATCATTGACAACATTGTGTTGAATGGTTTGGGCGCACCCGAAGGCACCAATCGCACCGATTATGCTGCTGCTGAAGGAATTTATTTGGATGACAATGCTACAAATGTTGATGTGATAGGAAATACCGTTGCCAACTGTGTCAACAATGGCATTTACATTCACAATGCCAGAAACCTCAAAATCCAGAACAATACCTTATTCAACAACAAAGTTCAAATCAAAACGGTACATGACGATTTAGGGAATCCCATCACCAATGCGGTTTTTACAGCCAATAACTTTTTTTCAAAAATGACCGACCAAACAACTTTTTACTTTAAGTCAGACGTAAACGACTTTGCAAGTATGGGTAGTTTTTCCGGTAATTATTATGCCCGCCCCTTTGATGAAAACCTAAGCATTATGGCCGATTTCAACCAGGCAGGAATAGGGGGCGTTAAAAAAATGTACGATACCAGAGGACCAATGCTCCCATATGGGAAAAACCTGGATGGAGGTGGTGGCACAATGCGCTTTCGTCCCTACAATTTGGTATCAATAGACAACAGCCGCAATAAATACAACAATCCCGGGTTCGAAAACACCTCTTCGGGCGTGTCTTGTTGGTCACCCAATGGCGATTGTGCGGTAACCTGGTCTTCCAATAGTGTGTTGGATAAAAGAGCCGTAAAAATCTCTGGAAAAACCCAGGGAGTAGTGGCTTTGAATTGTGGGGCGATTGATCGGACCAAGCAATACATTCTACGTTTCAGTGCCAAAGCAGAACGAGAAACCCAAATTGAGGTATTTTTACGACAAAGTACCTCCCCCTGGAATCCTATCTCCAACTCGAAGAAAATTTACCTCAATCCTAACCGAACAGAATACGAAGTATTGTTTTCCTTTCCAAGCTCAGTATCGGCTGGACACCTGATTTTCCAGGCATTTAATGAGAATTTTTCCTATTGGTTAGACAATGTAGGTCTATTTGAAGCCTCTGCTGTTAATGTGAAAGAAGACGAAATCATCAGATTTGAATACAACCCGACCTCATCAGATAAGACAATTCTTTTGGCAACCAGTTACGTGGATATAAAAAATACCACCTATACAGACAAGGTAATTTTGAAGCCTTATACATCCATTGTTTTAATGAAAAAAAACGGAAACCTTCCCAATTCCTCGGGTAGCATGGAAGGGTTCAATTCCCGTATCGATGACTGCCGGGTACTGTTGGATTGGACATGGACACTCAATGACAATTTTGACCATTTTGAATTGGAGGAGAGTAGGGATGGAAATACTTTTGCTTCAATTGCAAAGATCAAAAACAATGGGAAAACGGGCTTACAATCCTTTCAATTCCTGGATGCTGAAATTCAAAAGGTGAATTATTACCGGTTGAAGTATGTTTACAAGGATGGAAAATCTTCCTATTCCGAAATTTTGGAAGAAAAAACAGACTGTGAAGCAGACGACTGGCAAATTTACCCTAACCCTTTAAATGGGGGAAACGCCGAATTAACCATCAAGTTGTTCACCCGACAGTCTTCGGTCATTTTTACGATTATTGACCAATTTGGTCGCAAAATCAAATCTTTCCAAGCAGAAACCATTTCTGGTTGGAATACAATAAGATGGAATTTGCCCGATTTGTATACTGGGATGTATTATCTCCATCATTCGGGCATCCTGCTCAGCAAGGCCCTTCCATTTGTGGTGAGCAGAAACTAACTTCAGTAAGAACAGCATTTGTTTTTAGGCCTTTATCGCTGGGAATAACAGCGGTAAAGGCTTATTATTTCCTATTCGGGAGTATAAAACGGATTGAACAATTAAAAAACTTTATCCAGCATGAATAAAAAACGAGCCTTAATTACTGGCATTACAGGCCAGGATGGCGCCTACCTGAGTGAACTGCTTCTAGCCAAAGGTTATGAAGTACATGGCATCAAACGCCGTTCTTCGCTGTTTAACACCACGCGGATTGATCACCTTTACCAGGACCCACATGAACGTGGACTGAATTTTTTTCTCCACTACGGAGATTTGACCGATTCAACCAATCTGATTAGAATTATTCAGGAAGTGCAGCCTGATGAAATTTACAACCTTGGCGCTCAGTCCCATGTGCAGGTTAGTTTTGAATCACCAGAATACACCGCCAATGCAGATGGAACCGGAGCGCTCCGCTTGTTGGAAGCCATTCGCTTTTTGGGTTTAGAGAAAAAAACAAAATTCTACCAAGCTTCTACCTCCGAGCTGTACGGCCTGGTACAAGAGGTGCCTCAAACAGAACGTACCCCTTTTTATCCCCGTTCACCATATGGAGTCGCTAAGTTGTATGCCTACTGGATTACCGTCAATTACCGCGAAGCTTACGGACTTTATGCTTGCAATGGTATCCTGTTCAACCACGAAAGCCCATTGCGTGGAGAAACCTTCGTTACGCGCAAGATTACCCGAGCTGTGGCCAAAATTGGATTGGGTTTGCAGGACAAACTTTTCCTTGGGAACTTAGATGCTCAGCGTGACTGGGGTCATGGCAAAGACTATGTTGAAGCCATGTGGCTGATGCTTCAACAACCTAGCCCGGAGGATTTTGTGATTTCGACTGGAGTGGCAACCAGCGTGCGATATTTTGTGCGGATGGCCTTTCAAGAGATTGGCGTGGAACTTGAATTTAAGGGAGAAGGGCGCAATGAAATAGGTATCGTTGCAGCATCAAATGACCCGGAATTTCAGCTAGAACCTGGTCGCGAGGTCGTGGCCATTGACCCAAGGTACTTCCGACCCGCTGAGGTTGATCTTTTGATCGGAGACAGTTCCAAAGCCCGGCAAAAACTGGGTTGGGAGCCAAAATATGATTTGAATCAATTGGTTAGTGAAATGGTGGCAGCTGACCTGGATTTATTCCATCAAAACCGAGTACTCAGAAATGCTGGTTTTGCTGTAAAGAATGAATTCGAATAAGCGCATCCAATACAAGTTAAAATTTCATCAGGGGCTCATAGCTTACTTGTTACTTTTTTGTCGCCAAAATGATTTTTTCCATGGCTTTTTTAGTCGAAACAGCGTGGTCAATCCTCCCATAATTGCTGTTTACGGCGTATACCACCGTTGTCCCATCTTCTGGGAAATACAACATATTGGCGTAGTACCCGATGGCGTCGCCGCTGTGAAAATAAGCTACGCCGCGGGGTGTTTCCATTCTGAAAATGCCCAGGCCGTATTGAATGGGAAAAAACTCAGGATCTTGCTCTTTAGGCGCTTTCCAGCTTAACATGGCTTGCAAAGAAGCTGGGTTAATGATTTTCCCCGCCATCAAAGCCTTGAAAAATACGGTCATATCATAAGGATTAGAAATCAAACCACCATCGGCGGTATAATAATCCCAGCCGCTGTAATAGGTGCTTTCGATCACCTGGAGATTGCTGTACAAGTCGATGTAGCCTCGAATGATGTTGGATGGGACGGGGTTTTTACCGGCAAACAAGGTATGTTTTAGGTTGAGAGGCCGGAATATTTTTTCCTCAAAGACCTGATACAGTGCTTTGCCCTCGATTTTTTCGATCAATAACCCGAGTAAGATGTAATTGGTATTGGAATAACGGATGTCTGCTTCGGGTTCAAAATAAGCGGGTTTGTCGTAGGCGTATTGCAGCAAGTCCTTAGCATGCCATTCTTTGATCAGGTTGTTGATCGAGGCCGTTTGAAACTGGGAGCTTTGGATGTAATTGTAAATTCCGCTACTGTGTTGGAGCAACTGACGGATGGTCGCTTTTTCCGCATTTTTGATGCGTTTGATGACGTCTCCGTTCAAATGCTCCGCAATTTTTTGGTCCAAATTCAACTTTCCTTCTTCCTGCAATTTGAGGATGAGGGTCGCCGTGTACATTTTCACCGTGGAGCCTACTCTGGTGATGTGGCAGGGCATCAAATCAA
>JAAFHQ010000685.1 GCA_013298445.1 Chitinophagales bacterium
CCATGTTGAGCAATATACGGTCTTCACCAGCTTTACCCAATACAAAATAATCGCCGTAAACCGCCAGTGGAGCGCCTTCCCCACCCGCCGCGATGTGGCGCATGCGGAAGTCGGAGAGGGTGATGATGCCTGTGGTGCGCGCCACATGGTCACCATCGCCAATTTGCAGGGTGGTATTGCCATAATCCGCTAGTCCATGCTGGGTTTTCGGCGCGTGGTAAACCGTTTGCCCGTGGCTCGCCACCAGATCTACTTCCGCTGCTGAGATGCCCCATTCCGCTAAACAAGCATTGATCATTTGGCCGTGCAAAATGCCGATTTTGGGGTGCAAGAGACAAAGGTGCTGGAAGTCGATTTCCCGTTTGGCAAACACCTGGCGGATTTCTGCCTTGAGGGCAGCATCGTAAGGCACCGTGCTGAATTGTAACAACTCTACCTGGGTATTGGGTCCTGCGCCACGCAAAGCGCAAAGGGCAACGTCCAAACCATCGAGTGAGGTGCCCGACATCAACCCAATGATGTGGCGCACGGGTTTTTGGGCGATGTTGTAAAGCTGTTGTAAATATGGGTTCATTGGAAAAGGATTTTAAAGTTTAAGCTACCGTAAGCTATAAAACCCCTTTCCGAAAGTTTCAGACTTTCGGAAAGCTCTTTAGCGCAGGATTTTGAGCAAAAGGCTACTGCCTGAATCTTTATGCGCAAGATACTGCTGTGAATGAACCTTCCGAAAGTCGAAAACTTTCGGAAGGGGATTCTTGGATTTTATGGTGTTTTTTAACTGTCAAACGATGCTCAAAAAAACATCTTGCCCCGCTTCAATGCTTTTCGAACTATACCCCAGCAAATTTTGCCCATCCAACTCAACCCCAACGCGATACCGACTACCTTCAAATACACTCCACAAGCCCTTGGCTGCCAGGGATGCTTGAGTTGCTTCAGTATGGATGAAAAATTTCTCTGGACGGATCAAAACCCGATTATCGGGTAGCTGGTGCCCGAGTTTTTTTCCCATTTTTTGGGCTACCCATTTTTTAGGCAAAATATTCACCTCGCCGCTCAGTGTCGCCACATAGGCATTGATTGGATTTTGGTAAATTTCCTGCGGCGTACCAACCTGCACCAGGCGCCCCGCCTGCAAAATGCCCATCCGCTGAGATAGTCCCAATGCATCCATAGCATGGTGGGTGACAAAAATACAAGCCGCTCCAGTTTGTGCAACAGAATTGCGGATGGTTTCGGCCAAACGGCGATTGTTCGGCAAATCCAGGTTTGCAAAGGGTTCATCCAACAACAAAATCCGGGCTTCTTCGGCCAGGGCCCGGGCGATGGCGGTGCGCTGTTTTTCGCCTCCGGAAAGCAGTTTCGTGGGGCGTTCGGCCACTTCCTGCAATTGACAGAGCTCCAACAACTCCTCAATGCGAACATCCCGGTAGTTTTTTTCGTAGTAACGCAGGGCGTAGCGAATGTTCTCCCGCACCGAAAGATTGGCCGAAAGTTGATAATCCTGGTGCACAATTTTGATATCAGGGTGGCCTGGAATGAGCAAGCCACTGGGCATAGGTAGTTTTTCACCCTCCAGCCATACTTCACCTGCATCGGGGTTGATCAAATTGGCGGCCAATTGCAAGAGCGTGCTTTTGCCTGCTCCACTTTCTCCCAACAAACCAAAAATCTCTCCGGCCTGTAAATCCAGACTGAGTTGGTCAACAACAGGCTGATCCGGCTGATAGGCTTTGCTGATGTGGCGGAGTTCAAACAATGGCGTGCTCAACAAGATGATTTTTTGGGTAAAACGATGAATGAGCCGGAAAGTTAAACATTATCTCGAATTCTCTTTTTGTTTTGATCCTTGATCCCCTTACCTTTGCGGCTTGGAACTAAACCATTCCATTCGCTTGTTTGTCTTCCCATTGTAATCATTAAACAATTATTAAAATGACCTTAGAAGATCGGATCAACGAAGCCCTGAAAGAGGCAATGAAGGCCAAAGACGAAGCCACCAAAAGGGGCTTGCGTGAAATCAAAGCCCAAATTCTGCTGGCCAAAACCGATGGATCTGGCACGGAGATAAACGAGGAGCGTGAGATCCAGATTTTGCAAAAAATGGCCAAACAACGCCGCGATTCCCTGACCATTTATGTGGAGCAAAACCGCAATGATTTGGCCGAAAAAGAGCGGGAAGAATTGGCCGTTATCGAAAAGTTTTTGCCCAAACAACTCAATGCTGAAGAATTGACCGTCATCCTGCAAGGCATCATCGCCGAAGTAGGCGCCAGCTCGCCCAAAGACATGGGTAAAGTGATGGGCGCTGCAACCAAGCAGTTGGCTGGTAAAGCGGATGGCCGTTTGGTGTCTGAAGTTGTGAAGCAACTGTTGAAATAAAAACGAAAAGGAGTTTAGTCCAATCCACCAATCGGTCACTGAGCGAAGTCGAAGTGCCGATTGATGGATTGGTCTAAACTCCTTTTCGTTTAAAGCCTTAACCAATGAACAAAGATTTTTTACAAGTGCTCGGTTTACAGGAAAAAAACCATGGGACCAGCACCGGATTGGAGTCCTCCAATCTATCCCAGGTGTACATCGACTCCTACTCGCCCGTCGATGGCGCTTACATCGCCAGTGTAAGTACGACCAGCCGCAAAGAATACGACCTCACCGTAGTCAAAGCCCAGGAAGCCTTCAAATCCTGGCGCAGTGTTCCTGCCCCCAAGCGAGGTGAAATAGTCCGCCAGTACGGCGAAGCCTTGCGCAAAAACAAGGATGCACTGGGCAAACTGGTCTCCTATGAAATGGGCAAAAGCCTGCAAGAAGGTCTAGGCGAAGTACAGGAAATGATCGATATCTGCGACTTTGCCGTAGGCCTTTCCCGCCAATTGTACGGCCTAAGTATGCATTCCGAACGCCCCGGTCACCGCATGTACGAACAATGGCATCCGATGGGAGTAGTAGGCATCATTTCGGCCTTCAATTTCCCGGTTGCAGTGTGGTCCTGGAATGCCATGATTGCCATCGTTTGTGGTGACACCTGCATTTGGAAAGCTTCCGAAAAGACTCCCCTCTGCGCCGTAGCCTGCCAGAATATCCTGCACGAAGTGCTGCGCAACAACAATGTACCCGAAGGGGTCTCCTGCATCGTTAATGGCGACTACCGGGTAGGTGAGTACATGACCCAGGACAAACGACTTCCGTTGATCTCTGCCACAGGCAGCACCCGGATGGGCCGCACCGTTGGGGCAATGGTAGCAGCGCGCATGGGGCGTAGCATTTTGGAATTGGGTGGCAACAACGCCATCATCGTAACGCCGAGTTCCGATTTGAATATCGTTTTGACTGGTGCCTTATTCGGCGCTGTGGGTACCGCCGGTCAACGTTGTACCAGCACCCGCCGTTTGATTGTGCACGAGAGCATTTATGATACGGTGCGCCAGGCATTGGCCAAAGCCTATACCCAACTGCGCATCGGCGACCCCTTGGATCAAAACAACCACGTTGGCCCGCTGATTGATCAGGCTGCAGTACGCAATTATAATAAAGCGCTGGAACAAATCGAGGCAGAGGGTGGCAGCATGTTGGTGCAAGGTGGCGTATTGGAAGGCCCCGGTTATGAAAGTGGCTGCTATGTCAAACCTTGTGTGGCCGAAATCAAGCACAATGCGGCAATTGTTCACCACGAAACATTTGCGCCCATTCTGTACTTGCTCAAGTACTCTGACCTGGAAGAGGGCATCGCCATTCAAAACGAGGTTCCACAAGGGCTTTCTTCGGCCATCATGACCAACAACCTGCGCGAAGCCGAACTTTTCCTCTCTAGCTCCGGCTCCGACTGCGGCATCGCGAATGTCAACATTGGTACCAGCGGTGCCGAAATTGGCGGCGCTTTTGGTGGGGAAAAAGAAACGGGCGGTGGCCGCGAGAGTGGTTCCGATTCCTGGAAAGCTTACATGCGCCGGCAGACGAATACGATCAATTACAGTACGCA
>JAAFHQ010000687.1 GCA_013298445.1 Chitinophagales bacterium
TAGCATTTTGATTTTACTTGTAAAATGGGAGATTGGCTACAATTGCAATCATTTTGGGCTTTTAAGCCAAGGATGGAAAGGGAAAAAGTTGCCAACAACAGCGTCAGCCTGAACATGGGTTGAGTCAACATTTAAATGGAATTATGACGGGTAATAAATTCTAATTCAGACCGATTGATGGGCAAGACTTGTACTCGTAAAAGTAAGGTGATTTTTTACATAAATCCGTATTCTGTGTGTTAATTTTTTGCTTTAAAATTGGGGCAATGCAAAAACCAACGGATGATTTTGGATTGTAGAGACGCACGGCCGTGCGTCTCTACGGCGCGTTGCCCCAATTTTTTCATGCATTCAATTTATAATGTCTATTGCCCAATTGGCAAAACCACAAAACCGTTTTGCGCCAATTGTCCAAAATGATCATAAGAAATCCAGATATACCCCGCACGACCCCAGTCGCTACCCCAGGGGCTCATCAATTCAATCATCCGTTTGTCCTCATTGAAACTCACCACCGCCATGGGGTACACTTGTGAAGGTGCGCCGGTTGGAATCCAGATATCCTTGCCGTTGGCCTGAAGCAGACTTGGATCAGCATTGAACTCTACAACGACAGGGTTTCCTCGTACCAGTGCTTTCCGGATTTCAAAGATTTTTTGCAGAGACTTGGTCAAAGGGGTGAAAATGTGCAGGTAATTGGTGATGCGAAACTTGCTGGCATTGTATACCGCGTTGGTCAGTTTTTGGGAGCCATAGGGTAGAATCGCCGAGTCTACGGTTCCATTTTGTGATAAAAACTGAAAGGCATCCTTAAATTGCAGCCCTCGATTTTGCCCCAACAAATTGAGGGTAATGAAGTCGGGACTGAGGTTGATTTTGTAGTTGTTGTCCTGATTATAGTAGAATTCCAGGCATGCAGCCAGGGTGTAACTCATTTCAGTGCCTACCTGTTCGATCTCCCGCACAGGCATCATGAAAGGTTTTACACTTTGTTCGCGCAAATTATCCAGGCTGGTGACGCTTCGCCCTACACCTTTTACGAAGGGCATCATCATGTCGATCAGTCTTTGGTCTTGTACTCCAAATGCAGCGGCTTGGGTGCTGCGTAAGTTGATGTCTTGATTTGTTTGTGGAGCGGGGATTTGTGCTTGTAAATTATTGACTATCAAGAACCCCATTCCAAATGCCAGGCTGATTTTTATTCGGTTCATAAAACTCATTTTGCAAAAAGAACGTCGATTCACCTTACTTTGGTTTGTAACGTTTGAGGAAAAAATAAATATTTATGTGTAAAAGGTAAATGTAAAAACCCTTCGACTACGTATTCTCCCTGTCGAGGGTTTGTAGGTGTGCTCACTTAAGTGTACCTTTGGCTTTTAAATTGACAAGAGTCGGAGTAATGGAGAAGGAACAAATTGAACAAGAAGACAACAATCATCAGTATTCCGACAACCTCAGCGACGAATTTTACGAACATCGGATTATTGAGGTTGATGCAAAGCAATCACCTTTGCGGATAGATAAATTTGTGATGGACCGGATCGGGGATGTATCCCGCAATCGGGTGCAAAATGCCATCAAAACGGGAGCTGTGTTGGTCAATGACCAAGAAATCAAGCCCAATTTTAAGATCAAACCCGGGCAAAAAATCACCCTGATTTTACCCAAATCCACTACGGATAAATACCGCATCGTTCCGCAGAATATTCCGCTCACGGTGATTTATGAAGATGAGGATTTACTGGTGGTGAATAAGCCTCCTGGTTTGGTCGTACATCCTGGGGTTGGACATTTTCGGGGCACCCTCGTCAACGCCCTGGCATACCACCTCAAGCTGGATCCCAACCAATTGTCAAGTGGCAATTTTCAGGAACGGGTGGGTTTGGTACACCGCATTGATAAGAATACTACCGGCCTTTTGGTCGTGGCTAAAAATGAATTTGCGCTCAGCCATTTGGCGAAGCAATTTTTTTACCATACCATCGAACGGACTTATTACGCCCTGGTTTGGGGCGAACCGGAAGAAGACAAGGGAACCATCAACGCCCACGTAGGCCGTCATCCTCGCTTTCGGAAGGACTTTACAGTTTTCCCGGAAGGTGATCAGGGCAAATGGGCCGTTACCCATTACGAAGTACTTGAACGTTTGTATTACGTGAGTTTGATCAAGTGTACCCTGGAAACCGGTCGCACCCATCAAATTCGGGTGCACCTGAAATACCTGGGCAATACCTTGTTCAATGACGAAAAGTATGGTGGCGACGAGATCCTGAAAGGCACCATTTTTAGCAAATACAAAACTTTTGTTGACCACATGTTCGACATCTTGCCTCGGCACGCCTTGCATGCCAAGTCCTTGGGCTTCGTTCATCCGCGCACCAATAAGTTCATGCACTTTGAATCCGATTTACCAGAGGATTTTAAGGCAGCATTGGAGCATTGGCGGGTGTACCTGGAAGGGCGGAAGTCTTCGGCGAAAGGGAACATGAGTCAGCTGTAGCTACGCAACCCATGGCTTTAGCCGTGGGCAGGCACACAGAAACGAGCCCACGAATTCATTCGTGGGTTGGTGTTACACGTTTCCTCCCACGAATAAATTCGTGGGTTGGCACCATAGAGTGGCCTCCCACGGATGAATCCGTGGGTTGGCAGAAAGAATCCAAACAAAGATGACGCTTTCACAACGTTTACAAGCAGCAATTGAATTAGGCCAGCACCTACGCGGCGAAGACGACTACCTCAAAGCCGTCATCCACCGTACCTCGCACCACAATCCCTGGTTTACCGCCGAAAACCAGGAGCGGGCCATTGCTGCCATCGCCGAGCAGTTTTTAGCTGCTGCCGCTCTGGAAGAATGGCTGAGTCGCTATTCCATTCCCTCTGAAACGCCAATAAAAACGGTTGGGCTGGTCATGGCGGGCAATTTACCCCTGGTAGGTTTCCACGATGTGCTGTGTGTGTTTGTAGCCGGGCACAAGGCCAAAATTAAGCTGTCGGAAAAAGACCCATACCTCTTGCCTTATTTGTTGAAACTGTTGGAAAAAATAGACCCAGCCACCACGGCGTATTTTGAAATTACCGAGCGACTCCTGGAAATGGATGCGGTGATCGCCACAGGCAGTAATAATTCAGCGCGGTATTTTGAATCCTATTTTGGCAAATACCCCAATATCATCCGCAAAAACCGCAATGGGGTGGCGGTGTTGACAGGTTCTGAAAGTAAGGATGAGTTGCATGAATTGGGACACGATGTCTTTCGTTATTTTGGTTTGGGTTGCCGGAATGTTGCTAAGTTGTATTTGCCGAGAGGGTATGATTTTGTTCCCCTTTTGGAGGCTTTGCACGAATACCGCGACATCATTTTGCATCAAAAATACAAGAACAATTTCGACTACAATTTTGCCCTCTACATCCTCAATAAAGTGCAATACCAAGCCAATGGTTGCATCCTGCTGATCGAGGAAGCCTCCCTTCATTCGCGGATTGCTTCCCTACATTACGAATATTACGATTCGCTAGAGGCTGTAGAAATCGAATTGGAGCGCCAGGCTGAAGCCATCCAGTGCATCATTGCCCAATCCCATGTATTAAAGACCAGAACTTTCACGTTTGGCAAATCTCAGGAACCCGCCCTCTGGGATTATCCTGATGGAGTGGACAGTATGGCCTTTTTACTTAGCTTAAATTAAACAACGATGCGTTTTGTAGCCATTTCCGATACGCACGGCAAACACCAGTTTGATTTACCACCAGGGGATGTCATTTTGCATGCTGGCGATGTTTCTTCACGGGGTTCGAAGGCCGAAGTGGAGCGTTTTTTGGACTGGTTTTCCAGCCTGAATTATGCTTACAAAATATTCATTGCGGGCAATCACGATTTCTTTTTTGAAAATGCGCCTCAGTCTGAAATCCAGGCGCTGATTCCTGAAAATTTGATTTATTTGAACGATTCCGGGGTGGAGATTGAAGGCATC
>JAAFHQ010000686.1 GCA_013298445.1 Chitinophagales bacterium
TTGGCAGACAAGCTTAGCTGTGTGGAGTTGGTTTACCGCAATAAACTTCGGGTACATTTGTCGCGTCGTCAAGCAGCACTTGAACACATTCGGCGCGATTTTCAGACCAAATTAGATCAAGGGGAAGGCAACATCCTGAATGTAAACAAAGCGAAATTGCAATTGCTGGAAGTCAGCCAGTTGATCCAGGAAAATGAGGCTTCAGTACAAAAACTGAACACCCATTTGACGGAACTCAATGCTGGGACTGCCCTGGTTTTTGCCGATACCCTTTATCCGGTTTTGCCGACTAATCTGTCCTTTGAACAAGTTGAACAAGCAAATGAAGCCGTAGATCCGCTACTCAAATCATTGCAGCAAGAGCAACGCATTGCTGAAAAAGAATTGGCATTGAGCAAAAGTTGGCGCTTGCCAAAATTTGAATTGGGTTACCACTATCAAAGTATTTTGGGGCAACGCTTCAACGGTATACATGCAGGTTTGGTGCTGCCACTGTGGGAACAAAAATACCGTACACAACAGCAGCAAGCACAACTGCAGTTCAGCAACTTGCAGGTAGAGGATCACCGCAATGAACATTTTCATGAAATAAAACGCTTGTATGATCAGCAGGCCGCACTCAAAACAACCCTTGACCAATATCAAGCTGTATTGTCCAGCATCCAAAGCAACGCATTGTTGGATAAGGCACTGGCGCTGGGTGAAATCACCACGCTGGAATATTTTTTGGAGCTAAGTTTATATCAGAACGCACTCCTGTATTCCATAAGTACAGAATGGGAATACCAAGCCATTTTGGTGCAGTTGTTTAAATACAATTTGTAAAGCGAATAGATTGGTGAGGGGTGCGTATATTACCCCTCACCGTCATTTGGGATAGATGTGTTCAGTTCCGCTAAAACTCAGACATATCTTCAATAATTAAAGATGTTGGGTTTGTAGTTTTTTCAAAAACCCGTGTTTATATTTGTTCATCCCTCCTCCTAACCACCCCTTTGGAAACCAATTTGGCATGAACTCCATAGTCCCAAACACCGAACCCGAAGCCGGGGATGAACTCCCTTTGGCTTCCCGCCGCACCTTTTTAAGCTGGCTTGCACTGCTAGGAGTGAGCTTGCCTGTAAGCCCTTTGCTGGCTGACCCGAGCACGGCACTGTTCTTTTCCGAAGATGATCTCCCTCCCATCGATGGGCAGGTCAACCTCAGTATCTTTCGACCGCAGGATTTGCTGCACCTGAAAATGTCTTTCCTCAATTTTAAAAAAGGCACTGGCAATCAGTTAGAGCGAACGGGCGGCGATGCTTTTCTGGCTGTTTTTTTCCAGCCACAAAGTATCGCCGAGCAAGCTTTCGATCAACTTGAACCCAGGCAATACCCCGCAGCGGCTTTTTTGTCTGGACCCAGCCGGCTGGTCTTCAAAATCCCTACCAACGTTACCAGCATTCCCCTTACCGCAGAAAAAATGCTCGACTGGAGCAAATACGAGTTGGTGGTGAATGGCCGGGCTTTGGCCCCCAACAAGTTCATTCTCACTGGCGCTAACTTCAATACCGGGCAAGTCCGCCCCAATGCCAACCTCAACGCCAACAACCTCACGCTGAACAATCGGGCCAACAAGGTATTGGGCAATTATCAGCAGAGCCAAAACCTGAACTCCGCCAAACTGCGTACCCAGCGGCAGAATGAAACCTACCGCCTGGCCAGCGAAGAGCAGTTGGAAACATTGATCAATGAGACCTTCAAAAATACCCCCAGCAGTGTCAACCCCCGCTCCATTCGGATGGGAGAGCCCGATCAAAATGAAACCGCCATCGAATTGCCCTGGCGGGTGATTTTGTCGCCGAACCAGTACGCAGGTTTTGCCCACGACCACAAACTGCGCCTCTTCGCCGAGTTTGTCAACGCGAACAAGGGCAAACCCACCCAGTTTGAAGTGTACGAAATGTGGCATACCCGCCTGGGCATGCGTACCGCCAAAGGCATCGACGAAAGTGAAGCGGCGCGAAAAATCCTGACCCTACGCGCCATATGGGCCTATGGCATCAATGAGGACTACAGCAAACTACCAAGTGCCGACCTCAGTTTTAAAACGGCCCTCTCCAACGACGATCGCCATCAGATTGTGCACAAAAGCAGCAACTGGAATATCCCCAATTATACCCCGCAGTCCATCGAGGTCAATCGACTGATGTTGAGTGCGCTGGGTGGCTGGCTCGACAGCAATTTTACCCCACCTTCCTACGCCGCGCTCAACCTGATCAAGTGGTCGCACTTGGCCACCATGGGCCGCGATCACTACGTAGAAGTGGTTAAAGAAGGTTATGTACTGCCCTTTGGACATCGCGCCGCTTACGTAAAAATCACCGAGCGGAAAACCGACTCCGGCTTTGCACTCAACCGTACCCGCGATTTGGTGATCATTTCCGAGGTCGAGAAAAAATACCTGGGCGATACCTTTATGGCCTTCCCTTTCCGCCAGATTCGCATCCATACCCTGGTTACGCCCAATTTGGATCAACCCATCAGGGCCTTTGAAAAATCAGTAACTGCCGAAAAGTCCAACTTTGCCATTACCGTTGGAGGCAAGGGTTTTCCTTTCAAAATCAGTGGGGTGGACCCGGAAGGGCGCGAGATTGACTTTGAACTGCCGTTGGTGTTTATCGGGACTAACGTGAGCGGCAAGG
The DNA here is from genome assembly GCA_013298445.1 of Chitinophagales bacterium. GTDB lineage: Bacteria > Bacteroidota > Bacteroidia > Chitinophagales > Saprospiraceae > Haliscomenobacter. Next base: position 2,685 of record JAAFHQ010000686.1, read on the forward strand.
CCAATAAAAGCACCCTGGACAAACTCCTCCAGCAATACAACGCCTATGCTTTTTTGCAAAGTCAGGGCGTACAACCAAGTACCCGCGCCAGTACCCGCGGCCAAAAAATGGCCATTGCCAATAGCCTGGTACCGGGGGATACCAGTTTTGAAGTAGACCAGATTCAGTTTGGGGTGCAGTATCTGGAAAGCAGCCCTACGGGTTTTTACCCCAAAATCCTCGGCGTTGACCTGCACGAACCTGCTTATGAATCGCTTACTGGCAAAAAAGAAACGGTAACGGTGGAACTGGTGGACGATACCCCGGAAAGCAACAAAGGCCAGGTATTTGCCAAAGTCAGCAGCTCGGTCAACCTCGATTTTGCCGGGAACGCAGACAAAGCAGGTGGCGCTTTGGTGCCCAATTTTCAACTCTCGGGTTTGTCCAAAATTCAGGGTGCCGTAGGGGGTGACTTGAACGAGATCCAAAACCTGAATTTTAACCCTGCCAGCTTTTTTAATCCCAACGGGCAAGCCGAAGCCAAATTGTTTGGCGTAGTACCCCTTTCTGGCTTGATGACAAAAATAAAGCTTAATGTAGACGGCTATGTGACCGACATCAAGGCTGCGGTCAGCAAAGTGGAGGAAGCCCGCGCGAAACTAGAGCAGGCCAAAGAGGGTGGCGGCGCTGCATTGGACGCGGCCAAAAATGCCCTGAATGCCGAAACTGCTGCGCTGCAAAAAAGGATGACCGACTACACCGCCAAAATGCCCGTATTTAAAAACGTGGAATTGCCCGATAAGGTGGTGACCCAAATGCTCTGGAACGGCGAAACCGAGCCAGAATACAAACTCGCAGGAGGTTTGCTCACCCTAAAGTCGAACACCCCCAGCGAAACCATCAAAATCAATACAGCCATCAGCCGCCCGCGCAATGGAGCTGCGCCTACTTTTACCACCAGCTCTTCGATCAACAATTTCAATGTACTGCTTGCAGGCATCATTCAGGTCAATTTTAAAAAGGTCGGTTTTTCAGTCAACAGCCAGGCCAAAACCGACATCAGCGTGGACATGCAAGCGGAACCCATGAGTTTCCTGGGGCCACTTTCTTTCCTCAACGACCTGAAAAACCTGATTCCTGCCGACGGATTCAGCGACCCGCCGTTTCTGGACGTGACGAGCAGCGGGGTAAAAACTGGCTATACCTTGGCGGTGCCCGACCTTTCGCTGGGCGCTTTTATGCTGCGCAACATCAGCCTGGGTGCTACCGTCAATTTGCCTTTTACGGGCTCACCGATGAGCCTGCGTTTCA
>JAAFHQ010000688.1 GCA_013298445.1 Chitinophagales bacterium
AAAAACTGTACCAACAACTGCAAGAAGGGGATTCGGTTCAGGTTTTGTTTTTTAATGGACGTTGGGGCATTCCCTGGTTTATCGTTAAACCCTAGAATTTACTCTGCTTCACTCTTAACCACCCCATCCTTAAATTCAATCTCTAACTTTTCCCCAACCAGAATGTCCTGCGCCGATGCAACAGGTTTACCATTTTTGGACACCAGGGCAAAACCCCTCTGCAAAGTCCCCTCAATACTCAACAACTGGCAAATCTGCTCTAGTTGTTCGATTTTTTGTACTTGCTCGCGCTGTTGGTATCGTGCAACGAGGGGTAACTCCGCCGCGATGCGCTGCAATTTATCCTGCTGCCGAGCTACAAGCAATTGAGGAATGCTTTGTAAGGCCTGGACACAAGTGTTGAGTTGTAACTCGGCGGCATGGAAACTTTCCGCCGCTTGATAACGCAGGAACTGGCTCAACTCCAACAATTGACCTTCAAATTGCAGGTTGTGTTGCAGCAAATAATCGGCGACAGCCGTAGGTGTTTTCAGCGCTGTATGGGCCACCAAATCCACCAAAGTTTCGTCCACATCGTGCCCAATTCCAGTCAAAATGGGCAAGGGAAATTTGGCAATTGCTTCGCACAGGGCCAAACTATCAAAACCTGCCAGATCCAGCTTGGCACCACCGCCCCGAATCAGGACGACGGCATCAAAAGCAGCAACCCGGCGCTGGATGGCCCGCAGTTGTTTCAACACTTCCGTTTCCACCAGGGCGCCCTGCATGGCGGCAGGAAACAAACTGGCCTTAAAGGTATAGCCATAGGCGTTTTCGCCCAAGTGTTGTAAAAAATCCTGATACCCAGCCGCCGTTTCGGAGCTGATCACGGCAATGCGCTGCAAAACCGGGCGCAGGGGTAATTCTGCATTTTTACCCAGGAGCCCTTGCTGTTTCAATTGCTCATAGAGTTCACGGCGGCGTTGTTCCAGTTTTCCGAGGGTGTAACTGGGATCAATGTCGTCCACCATCAGTTTGAGGCCGTAACGTTCGTGGTGTTCTACTTTTACCCGCAGCAGTACTTCAGCCCCCACCTGTAGCAGGGCTTTCCAGTTGGCGGCACCCAATTTGCTTTGCAACCTGCGCTGGGCACTTTGCCAAATCACTGCCGAAGCTTGAGCAGTTGGTTCATTGTCATTCTCCGCTTTTTCCACCAATTCGAGGTACACGTGCCCCCGCGACTGGCTCAGCTGCGCAATTTCACAACGCACCCATAGCGCATCTGGAAAGTTCAGTGCAACAACCTGGCGCAGGAAGGATTGGAGCTCGAAAAGGGAAATGGGTTGCATGAAAATAGGTTGAGGAAAGTTGAGGGAGGTTGAGAAGGTTTAGACTGCCGTGAGCGACTTAGACAAGGACATGGTCAAAACCGCCTGCGGTAGCCTAAACCTTCTCAACCTCCCTCAACCTTCTCAACAATTTATTATTTTTTCCGCCGGTAATATTTCTCCAAATCCATCACCTCCACTTTTCTGAATTCCACTGGGTGGCTTTCACTTTGGAGGGAAATGGATCCCGAAGTGAGCATTTGGCCGTCTTTTTTGACGGCGGGATCAAAACCGCTGACTGTGCCACCGCCGATTTGCGGTTTTTGATAGGTCAGTACGGTATCTCCATTGACGATGTGTTTGATGATGGAGTCGCCCAAAACCATCACCTCTACCCGTACCCATTCGTCGCCGTAATAGGTTTTGGATTTGGAATTGGTGCAATGTGGGGTGAACAATTTGCCGTTCATCTCTACATGTGTGCCGGGGGTACAAAGGTTCGCGGTGGTGCGTGGTGCTTTGATGTTCACGTCTTGCCCCAGGAGTTGTACCTCGATGGAGATGGGAAAATCCTGATCCTTGCCCATGGTTGCAGCGGGTTGGCCGTGGACCATGATGCCACTGTTGCGAAAAGCCCAATCTGGCCCTTTGGGTGCCTGTTGGCCAATAAAGCGGTACTCCGCAGCTACGATGTAGTAGCTGTAAGGTTTTTTGTAAAAAATATGCCCGAATTGTTCTTTAAAGTCGGTGTATGCTTCATAATTCACTTGCATTTTCCCGTCTACCACCCGGAAGGTATTGCCAAAATTTTCGTTGAGGGCATAACCCCGAATTTTTACATCCCAACCTTTCAGGTTTTTGCCATTGAAGATGGGTTTCCATTTGCCTTTGAATTGAGGCTGTGCCAGGCAGAGTTGGCTCAAGGCCAGGAGGAGGACGACAAGTGTGAGTCTCATGATGATTAAATTTTCCCACAACATACTAAAAAGGCCCAATGACCTTATATTCATTAGGTCAAAAAGTTAAAATTTTTCTTTTTAAAAGCCCCCAATAAGTTTTTATATTTTTGCTAATGAAACGCCAATGATTGCCATGCGCAAAATCATCCACATCGATATGGACGCCTTCTTTGCCTCGGTGGAGCAACGGGACAACCCGGAGTTGCGCGGCAGGCCCTTGGCCGTGGGTGGTGGCGGTACCAGGGGTGTCGTGGCGTCGGCCAGTTACGAAGCACGAAAATTTGGGGTGCGCAGTGCCATGTCGGGGGGAATGGCACGACGATTGTGCCCGGAGATTGTGTTTGTGCGGTCCCGCTTTGAGGTATACCGGACTGTGTCCAACCAAATCCGGGAGATTTTTTTGGATTACACCGACCTCGTGGAGCCCCTCTCCCTGGATGAAGCCTACCTGGACGTGAGTGAAAACAAAAAGAACATGGCCTCGGCTACCCTGATTGCCCAGGAAATCCGGCAACGCATCGAAAAAGAAACCGGACTGACGGCTTCAGCCGGGGTTTCTTTCAACAAGTTTTTGGCCAAAATAGCTTCAGACATCAACAAACCCAATGGCATCAAGGTGATTACTCCAGAAGAGGCCATTCCCTTTTTGGAGCAGCTTCCAGTGGAAAAATTCCACGGCGTAGGCACGGTTACCGCCCGGAAAATGCACAACATGGGCATCTACAAAGGGGGCGACCTCAAACAGCGCAATGAGGCAGACCTTGTGCGGTTTTTCGGAAAAGCAGGGCGGCATTATTACCGAATCGTGCGTGCAGAAGACAATCGGGAGGTGAATCCACACCGCATCCGCAAATCCATTGGTGCCGAACGCACTTTTAATGACGATGTGAGCGACCCGGAGATCATGAAAAACAAACTCAGTGATTTGGCGGAAGGAGTGCATAGCTACATGAGTAAAACAGAAAACTTTGGGCGCACGGTGACGCTGAAGCTCAAATCACCCGACTTTAAAATCCTTACGCGCAGCCGCTCCTTTGCTTCCGAAATTCGGAGCTTGGACGAGTTGATTCGGATTGTGCACGATTTACTGGACCAGCACCTGGAAGAGGCACCAGTGGTGCGCTTGTTGGGGGTGACTTTATCCAATTTGGAAAAGGAAAATGAAGCGGAGGGGGGGATACAGCTCGAATTGGAATTCCCTTAGGTGCCACTTAGGTGTCTTTGGTTTCTTAGGTGGTGAAAAGAAAAACCTGCTTCGCAGGCATGGTATTTTTTCACCACCTAAGAAACTGAAGGCACCTAAGGGGCATCTAAGAAGGTGGTGCTTAGACCCGCACCCAGTGCCCGATGAATTGCGCTCCATTGTCAATGATGCGGTGAGCGCTGCGCCGAAACCCAATACCACAAGCCTCGTACGCAAAAAACAAACCAGCCTGGTAGTAATTTCCCGGCTTATCCCGCGCCAATTGCGCCAAAGATTGGTATACCTTGATCTGATTTTCATATTCCCCGCTACGGGCAGTTTCCGGAAGGCCATCGTCGTCAAAAATCGCTACGTTGGCGCCCTCCCGGCCTAAAACCACTTTTTCGACAAAAGGATAGTGCTCGCGCCCGACAGGTTCTTCCAGTGTCGTTTTTAACAACAAAGGTTCCTTTGGGTGCAATTGCCAAAGGTAAGCCATGATGGCTTTGGATTGGAATAACATG
>JAAFHQ010000069.1 GCA_013298445.1 Chitinophagales bacterium
GGATTGCCTACCAGCAAGGCATAAGCTGGGACGTCTTTCAGGACAACTGCCCCAGCCCCTATAAAGGCATAGGCTCCAATGCGGATGCCGCACAGTATGGTGGCATTTGCTCCAATGGTAACGCCACGTTCTACCCAGGTTTCACGGTACTCTCCCTTGCGGTTGACGGCACTGCGTGGATTGTAGACGTTGGTGAACACCATCGATGGGCCCAGAAACACATCGTCTGCACAGATGACCCCCGAATACAGCGATACGTTGTTTTGCACTTTGACATTTTTTCCCAAAACCACCCCATCGGCAACAAATACATTTTGTCCCAAACTACACTGTTCACCAATTACAGCACCTGGCATGACGTGACAGAAATGCCAGATTTTGGTGCCTGCTCCAATTTGGGCACCAGGGTCGATGATGGCGGTGGGATGTTGGTAGAACATGTCGTTGAGCGGGTTGAGAAGGTTTAGGGAAGTTTAGGGAGGTTTAGGCTCCGCGAGCGACTTGTACATGGACACGTCTAAGTCGCTTGCGGAGCCTAAACCTTCTCAACCTCTCTCAACCTTCTAAACTTCATAAGCTATCAAATTTCGAAATCGCCCCCGTTTTTTCAAACAACTCCGTCAAAGACATTTGGGTTTGGCGGATGTCTTGCCAATCCTTGAGGATGATGCCGAGGGTTGATTCTACGGTTTCTTTGTCCAGGTTTTCGATGTGGAGGTTGGCCAGGGCGGTGGCCCAGTCGATGGTTTCAGCTACACCGGGTACTTTGTCGAGGCGCAGTTGGCGCAATTCGCGCATGAAAGCGCAAATTTGTTCCCCCAGTTTGGCGTCGATTCCCGGCACTTTGCTGCGTACAATTTGTAACTCCTTTTCAAAATCAGGGTAATCGATGTACAGGTACAAACAGCGGCGGCGCAAGGCTTCGGATAACTCCCGCACCCGATTGCTCGTCACGATGACGTGCGGGCGGTGGGTAGCATGGATGGTTCCGATTTCTGGGATAGTGATTTGCCAGTCGGAAAGCACCTCCAATAAAAAGCTCTCAAATTCTTCGTCGGCACGGTCGATCTCATCGATCAGGAGGACCGGCGCTTTATGGTGGGTGATGGCCTGAAGCAAAGGGCGCTTGAGCAGGAATTTTTCACTAAAGATGTTTTTTTCCCGCTCCGCCAAATCCATTTCCAGGCCTTCTTCCATTTTCAGGTACAACAACTGTTGCTGGTAATTCCATTCGTAGAGGGCATGGTTGGCATCCAGCCCTTCGTAGCACTGCAGGCGGATCAAGTCTGTATCCAGCGCTTTGGCCATCACCTTGGCAATTTCCGTTTTGCCAACTCCCGCCGGCCCTTCTATCAAAAGGGGCTTGCCCAGGCGCATCGACAAGAACATGGACAGGACGATCGGTTTTTCGGTGATGTAGCCTTGTGCAGCCAATAAATCCTGCACTTGTTCCAGTGTTACCATGGTAGCCTATTTATGAATCAGGGGCGTAAACTCACCTTCACTTTTGGCCACCACAATGGTAGCGACCGCATTTCCGATCAGGTTGGTGATGGCCCGAGCTTCGGACATGAAGCGATCCACGCCCACCAATAGGCCCAAACCTTCAATCGGTATTTGGGGAAATGAAGACAATGTCGACGCCAAAACGATAAACCCACTTCCGGTAACCCCGGCGGCCCCTTTGGAAGTCAGTATTAAAATGCCAACGATGTACAATTGTTCTTGGATGCTCAGTTTCACCCCAAAAACCTGGGCAATAAACAGTACCGACATCGACAAATAGATGCTGGTTCCATCCAGATTGAAGGAATACCCCGTAGGAATGATCAGGCCAGCGGCTTGTTTGGAGGCACCGTAGCGTTCCATTTTTTCAATCATACGGGGCAAAACTGATTCTGAGGAGGAGGTCCCCAATACAATCAAAATTTCTTCTTTGATGTAACCCAGTAACTTCCACAAACTGACTTTTGAAAAATAACAAATCAGGTTCAACACCACAAAAATGAACAAGGCCATGGTGATGTAAACCGTCAACATGAGCATGGCAAGTGGTTTGAGGGTGCCCAGGCCGTATTTGCCCACGGTGTAGGCCATCCCGCCAAAGGCGCCCAAAGGGGCCAATACCATGATCATGGCCATGATTTTGAACAAGACCTGCAGAATTTTGTCAAAGGTTTTGAGCAACCCTTGTCCAGTATCTCCCAACTGCGCAATGCCAATGCCAAAAAGGATCGAAAAAAACAAAACCTGTAACAAGTTCCCTTCGGCAAAAGCGCCCAGCACATTGGGGGGTACAATTTCGGTGATGTGATCCACCCAGGTTTTTTCCTTACTTTTTTCTACATACTCACTGACGTCCCCACTGTTGAGGTGGGCGGTATCCAGTCCGGCACCCGGTTGAATCAGATTGGAAACTACCAAGCCGATGAACAAGGCCAGGGTCGTGACCGAGATGAAATACAATAAGGCTTTCCCCCCAATACGCCCAAATTGCCGGAGGTCACTCACCTTGCCAATACCCGTCACGATGGTCAAAAAAATGATGGGCGCAATGACCATCTTGATCATGTTGATGAAGGTTTTGGCGATGGGCTGCATGGCTTCTCCCGTTTTTGGGAAAAAAGCCCCCAACAAGACCCCTAACGCAATGGCTACCAAGACCCTGAACGTAAGGTTGTTGTAAAAACGTTTGGGCTGCGCCAGCTGAACTTCCGGCCCTTCAGCATTTGGGTCGGGGATGTAGGATTGGATCATAGATTTCGGTACTTATTAGACTTTATGAATAGAAGGTTGCTCGGTCAGAACTGGGTCTTTTTGGCCTGCTTTTCGGCTGTTTTTTCGTCCGTAGCGCTGCTACGCACTCTAAAATAAGCCTCAACCAGGCCAAAACCCCTCAGTTCTACCTCAAGCACCTTCTATTCATAAAGTCTGTTGCGTAAATATAACCGAAAATCTGAGGGTTTTATGGAAGGCTCACAAATGGAGCACATTTTTTTGGATCACCCCTGTAAAAAGTCTACTGTAATAAACTGTGGCCCATCTTGAATCCGGTAAACCCCTTCGGCAATGCTGGTATTGTCTGTCTCCATTGCATCCAGTAGTTGATCCGAAAAACAAAATGCCTCTTCCAAACAAAAATACCCACCCGCAAAACGCAGTGCATACTGCTCCGGAGTGATCGAATCTTTTAAAAATTCAAACCGAATCGTCGAAGAATTGAGCACTTGTAGGTAAGCCAAACTTACTCCACAAGGGGTGTTACTGGCTTGATAATCCGGGGAATCCACCGGATTGATTTTGCAAATACCCATGCCTTTACAGTTCCGGCTGATTAAACCATATACTACTTCCGCCAAAATTTGGGTTTGCCCCCCTTTTCCGTCAATTATTTTGGAGCCACGGTCCAAGGTGTGGATTGAAGTGTGTTTGGTCATTTTCTCTAGCTTGCCTGTTAAAGGTTAAGGTATGATTTTTTGTTCAAATGTGAGGTTTAAATTTCAACAAAGCAAGGCATTTTTGCACAAAAATGACCAGCCTAAATACATGGAAATGTAGTTGCCGACATTTTTTCCGGTAAATCAATGGTCATTTTTTTGTAAATATCAAAAAAATGCTAACTTTGGATATCGGCTAATGAGTTTTTAAGTTTGGATCTTACCTAATTGTCTATCACTTGTGCTTTTTGCGGGTTTTTTAAATTTTCTGATTCATGGAAGAATTCAGAGAGCTGGCTCTATTGTTAAAAAATTACTCAGCCGATCAGCACATCGAGGTATTTGATAGCAGCTCTATCAAACAAATACCATTCTGGCCTGCCAGGCCATTTGAAGATGGTCATGCCGATGCAGACCATCAAGTCGAACCTAATCCAGGCGTGAATGGCCAAGCAAAATCGACCAGCCACGACCCAAACCAGTCGCGTCAACGACTTTGGAATACCCTGTTGTTTTTGGATTTGACCCAGGAAGATCATTACGATCCCAGAAGGGTAGCTTACCTATGTTGGCAACGGCTCGCGGTGTTAAAAACCCTCATGTCGGCGGGTGCATTCAAGTCCTTACGTGAAATTGCTGAGTCAATTCTGCAAATGGCCACAGCCTACGAGCTTACCACGATTGTGATTGAAACAGCCGCGCAACTTCGGCAATTTTGTGCCCTGCACAATGGGAATATGAGAGGCTTCGAAAAATATTCCCGAATCATAAATCAATACGAAAACATACTCCAGGCCGAACAGGCCGCGGATGATGAATACTGTGCATTTTTGTTTTTGCAAAATCAGGCCTCGAGCAGTGCCCAATCACTGGCAAAACACGCCAAAGAAGCTTGCCAAAGGCTCCAACCCCATGCGCAATCCTGTACTACCAGCGCATTCGTGCTCAATTTTTACTTCCTAAAGTTACAAGCTGCTTTTTTGGACTCGGAATGGGAAGCAGTTGTACAAATCAGCAATCAGGCTACCCACTTATTGAACCGTAAAAGCATCTCCAGTCCCGCCAAGATAAGTGCCTTTTTCCTGAGCAAAGCCCTGGGTTGGGCCAACCTGGGCCAACTCGATCAAGCGCAGGAGGCATTGAACACCGCTATTGCCGATGAAGTGGAAGGCAGCTCCAATTGGTACCGCTTACAAGAAATGAAACTGACCTGGCTTTTGCACCAAGGCGAACACACTGTGGCCTTAGACCTGACCAAAAACTTAAACCTGAAAAACAAATACCCAGAATGGCCTCAGGAGCAGAAGCGATTGTACAACAGTGTTTTGTTGAGCTTAACCGATTCGGGGGAACTTCCTATCTCTAACCGGGTCAAAGGTATGTTGATGGGCAATTGTCTGCCCTTTCGCAGTTTGTATTTACCGGAAATGAGTAGCTCGAATTTGGATACCCAAGCTGCTTTATTGCTATTACAAGTGCCCAAATGGGTACAAAGTGGGGCAAGTGGGCAGCTGGCAAATTGGTTTCAGCAATACCTGGAATTGAGTGGGGCTTGTACGTCCCAATCCGCGCGTATACAAACATTGATTACCAGCCTCCTGGAAATTGAACTGGGAAAAAAACCGGCGGAGTCGGCACAGGAAGCTATCAATAAATTGAAAAACCTGCCCCTGGATTACAGCAGCCCCGAAGCCGCTCCGGAAATCATCAGGATTGAACACATTTTGCATGCCCTGATTGAAATATAAACGACAGTTAGTTGTAAAATTAGCCCCACACGACATCTATGCCATTGTTAATCAAAGCACTGTGAAATGACAGAACTAAAAGAGTTTGCCCAGGTCATTGATGGATACAAATTGCGCCAAATCGAAGTACTGACCCGGCCCCTTCGCCCAGGAGTACAAGAAACGCGTTACAAAGTCATGTACCATGCCTTGGCCGAAGGGCTGGTACGCAATGAAGTTGAAGGTGCCAGATTGTTGGGATTGGACGCAAAAGGTCGTCCCTTCCGACGGTTTTTAATGGAATTCCGACGGCGTTTGTTTGCACCGCTGTTGTTTTTGGATACCGAGAACAGTCCAAATTTCAACCCAACCCAAAAAGCCAATTTTGAGTGCTTGCGCAAACTAGCTACTTTTCAAACCCTCGTGTACCGCCACTGCCCTGAAAATGCCTGCATTCTTGCCAAAGCCATCATCGAATTGGCCATAAACAATGACGTTACCCTGGTGGCACTCGAAATGGCCACTTTTTTAAAACGCTATTATGTCGAACGGGTACCCGATTCCGCGCAATACCTCTATTATACGGAGTATGTAGAAAGGTTGCGCTTGGACTGGGTTGCAGAAAACAAGGCCATGGAGAGTTATCAGGCCGTCATCGCTCCAGCTGTAAAGTTTAAATCAACCCAGCTACAAATCTCGAAGCGGGCACAGGCCTTGGTGAATTCATTATCCTTGTATAAAGAAAAATGCAACACCATCATCTTTGTGAGCGGGTATTATGCCACAAAGTACATTGGGGAAATGTCCAGATTTCATTGGCATGATGCCATTGCAGTTTGTGACGAAGCCATCCGTATTTTGGATGAAAAATCATGCACTTCGCCCCGGATCATGGCTGTTTTTAAAGTCCACAAAGTGATTTGCCTAACCATGTTGGATCGATATGTAGAGGCTTTACAATTGAACTCCGAAGTCATTCAAGCTGAAATAGAGGGATCGAGGAATTGGTTCTTGTATCTGGACAACCAAATGCTCGTTTCGCTAAAAGCGACCAATTACCAGTTTGCTTATGAGGCCGCTATAAAAATATATTCCAATAAAAATTTTACGGCGATGCCAGAATCAATAAAAGAATCCTGGATGCTGTTGGCTGCTTACTTGATTTTAGCGGATCGGAATCAAATGATCAATCCTGATATTCCACTTGAAAAAGTTTTGAATTTTAAGTTGGGCAGATTTTTGAATCAGGTACCCAATTATTCCAAAGACAAAAAAGGGCTGAATGTTCCTGTTCTGATTGCCCAGTTTTTATTCTTGCTGCAGGCAAAGGAATTCGACCAGGCACATGATAAATTGATTGCACTACGAAAATATCGGGTAAAACATTTTAATACCGAAGACGGATACTATCGCACCCAACTATTCATCAGGATGTTATGCTCGGTAGTTGGGACGTCTTTTACTAAAAAAATGTTTTTGAAAAAAACCGCAGACATGATCAAAACCGTCACCCAAATCCCCAAAGGTCACCCTGACCAACATTTTAAAATCGAAATCATCCCCTATGAGGTCTTGTGGCAATGGGTCATAAATTGTTTGGACTAGTGTAATTGATGCGTTAATCCACTACGGTGAACGGCTATCTCCCAGGTGGAGACAGCCATCACTGTTCATAGGATTAAATCGAGTTCTATTCCGGTCCGACTTCCGGCTATTTTTGGAGGGCCTATATCCTGTTGTAATTCAAATGAATCCAACAACTTATTCCCTCTAATTAGCTGGCAAATCAAAATAGCGACTGCATCAATACGTAAAGTTTTCATAGCTTGATATTTTGGGTTTGAGCAAAAGTGCAATTACAAAAGCAAATCTATCTATTAAGCTTCACCCAGTCACGGCACTTTTACAAAATCCAGCACAGGTCATATTTTGGGCTTTGCCCCAAATCGAGGGATAGTGACTAACCCAAAAAAAGAAGATTGATCCTGTTTTGCATGGGAAATTGAAATCTAATTAAAAGGGCAAAATAAAAAACAGGGCAAAATTATAGATAAACCAAGTAGTTTAAATCTTGTTAAATACTGTTAGTCAAATAATTAATACTTCTTATCTTAAGAAAAAATACATAAACTGACCTGTCTTTTTGAGCGGTAAAACGTTACTCGTACCAGGCGAATTTTACGCGTACTTTGTTGAACCAACACAGAGGGAAGAAAATTCTTCCTAATAAGTTCCTTCTTAATACCTGTTGCCAAAACCCGAAGCGTAGCCCAAGGGCTACGCTTTTTAACAAGCGAATGTATATGCCCAATAATAGAACTCTGTAAGTTTATTTGATTTTGTACAATATAACACTGTAAACATAGTGTTTATATTATTCACAAAGGGGTCCAAATGTAGCGTTTTTTGTCATTGATTTTGTTCCCGCTACAAATGGATCCCTTTTTTTATTATTTGATTTTCAATACTATACCCTTTTTTTTAATCCACTCCAATCCCCATCCGGCGCATCAATAAAGACGCATTAAAACTCTGGCTGATACCGGGTTTAAGGGTATAATCAAAGTACAACTCATCACCTTGGATGTCCACTTCCATACACACATTTTGAATCAATCCAGGATTTTCTGCTTCCATCGCGGTAAGTTCTAGGTCATGGGTGGCAATGAAGCCAGCACTACCATGGCGCAAAAGCTGCAACATCAGCGCCCGTGAGCCCTGGTGCCGATCCCGGGAATTGGTGCCTTTCAAAATTTCATCCAAAAGAAAAAATACCCCGTTGATCTGTCCTTCTTGAGCAACTACCGCATCAAGCATAGCCCGCAAGCGGCGCAACTCAGCATAAAAAGAGGAGGCACTAGCCGATAGGTCGTCCTGTGTACGCATTCCAGTAAACACCAACAAGGGCGGCATACTCAAGGCTTGGGCACATACAGGTGCCCCCGCCTGAGCCAATACCAGATTGACCCCCAAACTGCGCAACCAGGTGCTTTTCCCGGCCATGTTAGAGCCGGTAAGCAGTTTTAAGTGTTGATGGGTTGGCATCTGCAAGTCGTTGCCGATGCGGCGATTGCCCGGGATCAAAGGATGGCCCAATTGTTTGGCCGACAGGCTCGCCTCCTCGTGGAGTACCGGAAAAACCCAATCTGCTTGGTTGTAATGTAAGTTGGCCAGACTGCTCAAGGCATCCAACTCACCCAGGGCTGCAAACCATTGGGGAAGATCCTCTTTGTGCTCAGCCTTCCATTTTTCCAATTGATACACCCATTGCAAATCCCATACCCCGATCAGGTTGAGGAAAATAGCAAAGGGGTTATTGCGCACATTCAGCTGCCCCAGGTAGTAAGACAATTGCTTAATGGCACGGGAGGCACCAAATTGAGCTTCGGTGTTGCGAAAATGCGCTTGCACGTTTTTCAACAATGGCGTTTTGACCTCTAGTTTTTCAATTTGCTGGATCAGAATCCCGTAGCGCAGCAACCAGCTTTCGGCCTTAGCCGTGTATTCAAGGGTGCGATTGACTTGCTGAAGTGTTTGGCGGAGTAAAAGGGCCGCAGGCAAAATTGCAAGCAAAACCAGCAGCAGCGGATAATTGGGTAAAATAACGATCAAGGCCGCTACCCCCCAGACGGGTAAAAGCCACAGTGCCCAACGCATCCATTTTTTACCATACACAAAGAACGGTTCATCCATCCATTTTTGCAAAGCCAACTGATAAACTTGCTCATCAGCTTGTGCCATGCCGTAGGCCCGAAAATGTTGCCGCCAATCCAGCTGAGACCCCAATTCCTGCACTGCCTGTTGGCGTCCACGCACTACCTCGGGCGCTGCAGCGGACTGTAACCACTGCGCCAATTGATTGCTACCCGAAGCTGTAACAGTCCGGTTGCAAAACTGAAAAATCGAATAAGGGCCAAACAAATCGAGGTCGCCGGAATAAGGATGAAGAGGATCAGCGTACTGCTCACCATTGGGGAATTCCGAAAAATGGTAGTCCAGAGCGGCCCGTTCTTGCCGATTGACTTCTGCCAAACGTCGGTGGTGTTGCTCCGCTTCCTGTACTTTGCGGTGCCGCAAGATCATCCACAAAAAAAGCGCAATGGCTAAAATCGTCCAACTCAGCGCTAAACTCCAGTGCTGCTGGGCCAAAAAGATGATCAAAGCTATGGCAAAAACGAAGTACAATAAGCGCCCCAAGGAGAGCAAGTTGTAGCGTTTTTTCAATTGGTCGGCCGCTTGCCGAAAGTGTTTCTCTCTTTCCTGATAATTCATATTGCGAATATTCGCTGGAAAAAACTATTTTTAACCCGGTATGAGTACAAAAGCACAAAACGAACGGATTCTTTTCGGCTTGAAGGTAAAACAACTTCGACAGCATTTGAACCTATCTTTCGCAGATTTATCGGAGAAGGCAGGGATGTCGGTGTCATACCTCAACGAAATTGAAAAGGGGAAAAAATACCCCAAAGGAGAAAAAATCCAAACCCTGGCCAAAGCCTTAAACGTGGCACCCCAGGATTTGACTTCATTTGACGTAGATGAAAGTTTAGCCCCCGTACACGATTTGCTGCAATCCAACTTCTTAAACGAACTCCCTTTGGAGCGTTTTGGTATTGATCTGGCTAAAGTGGTCGAAATCATCGCCGGTGCACCCTCACGGGTTGGGGCATTTATTTCCACTTTGCTGGAGTTGTCCCGCAATTACGCCTTGCGGCAGGAGCATTTTTATTTTAGTGCCCTACGCTCTTACCTGGAACTGAACAACAACTACTTTGACGGCCTCGAAAAAGCGGCAGATCAGTTCCTATTGGAGTTCCAAATACCCGCCAAACGCCCTTTGGCCGGCGAAAAACTGCGCAACGTTCTGGAGGAAAAATACGACTACATCATCCACGAAAATGGTCTGGATCGTTATCCCGAGTTGCAGCATTTGCGCTCACTGTTTATCCCCAAGCGCAAGGAATTGCTCCTGAGCAGTAAACTCTCGCCCATTCAGCGGACTTTTGAATACGGCAAAGAACTGGCTTTCCAATTTCTCAACATCAAGGAACGCGCCTATACTTCTTCCATTTTGCGGGGTCGTACCTTCGAGGAGGTGTTGAACCACTCGCAGGCCATTTATTTTTCCGTCGCCCTGCACCTGCCACTCAAAGCCATTGTACAGGATCTTGAGTTGTTTTTCCAGCGTAAGACATGGGACGGTGAAGCTTTCCAAGACATCATGCGTCAATACGATGCGACTCCAGAAATGTTTTACCATCGCCTGACCAACCTTCTGCCAGGCTTTTTTGGCATTCGCAAGTTGTTTTTCCTGCGCTTTGTACACGACCCTACTCAAAATAGCTTCGAGGTCGACAAGGAATTGCACCTCAATCACAAGCATCATCCCCACGGCAATGGCATTTATGAGCACTATTGTCGGCGCTGGGTGTCCATCGACTTGTTGCAAGAACTGGCGCAACTCAAATCAGTGGGCAAACCCAGTGAACTGTTGATCCGGCCTCAAATTTCCCACTACCTCAATACCTCCGATAAATACCTGTGTATCACGGTTGCACGTCCATCCTATCCTTCGCCCAATAAAAATGTGAGCGTGACCATCGGCTTGCTGATCGATGATGAACTGCGCGCTAAAGTGCAGTTTTTGAACGATCCTGTCATTCCTGCTCGCGAAGTGCACACCACTTGTGAGCGTTGTCCCATCGAAAATTGTGTCGAACGCGCGGCAGAACCCTCGATTGTCCAGAAAAAGCAGCAATTTCAACAAATCCAGGAGCGTTTGAATAAGCTCTTAAGTTAGTTTTACCGCACTAACGTTTATTACAACAAAACACGAAAAAAATGTTCAAGCATTTACTGTTTGTCACTCTGAGCTGTTTGTCCTTACTCACACTACAGGCTCAAAAGGCCATTACATTGGAAGATATTTGGAAAAAATACACCTTCTCCACGCGTAGTGTACCAGGTTTTACTTTTCAGAATGATGGTCGCCATTATACCAAACTCGACCGCAACAAAATTGTGCAATTGGACCTGACCACCGGGGCCGCCACTGCTACCATTCTTGATCCTGCCACGCTGAGCAATAACGTACAAATTGAAGAATACCAGTTTAGTGGCGACGAAAGCAAAATCCTGCTGGCTACTGGCATTGAACCGATTTATCGCCACTCCAGTCGAGCCACCTTTTTTGTATACGACCGCAACCAAAAACAACTGACCCCTTTATTCGCTGAGGGAAAAGTCATGTACGCCAGTTTTTCTCCCAAAGCCGACAAAGTGGCTTTTGTGTACAAAAACAACCTGTATTACAAGGACTTGACTTCGGGCAAAACCACCCAAATCACCAAAGATGGCACCCTTAATGCAATCATCAATGGCGCTACGGACTGGGTATACGAGGAAGAATTTTCGATGGACAAAGGTTTCGCATGGTCGCCCGACGGCAGCAGCATTGCCTTTTTTCGCTTCGACGAGCAGGAGGTGCCTCAATTTACCTTGACCAACTTTGAGGCGGGCATGTATCCCGATTACGTGACGTTTAAGTACCCTAAAGTTGGGGAAAAAAACTCCAAAGTTGGCATCCACATCTACAACCTGAGCACAGGCCGGACCGTAAAAACCGAAACCGACCCTGCCACCGAGTACATCCCCCGCATCAAGTGGACCAATGACCCCAACAAACTCAGCATCTTTCTGCTCAACCGCCACCAAAACCAACTGGACCTGGTATTTGCTGATGCCACCACGGGCAAAACCCAGCTCATTCTGCAAGAAGACAGCAAATACTACGTGGACATCCACGACAACCTCAGTTTTTTGCAGGATGGCAAACACTTCATCTGGACCAGCGAAATGGATGGCTGGAATCACCTCTACCTTTATGATCTGAGCGGCAATATGGTGCGCCAAATCACCACGGGCAAATGGGAAGTGAGCAGTTATTATGGGGTGGATGAAAAAACGGGGACTCTGTATTACCAGGCAGCTGAAAACTCAGCACTGGAGCGGCAGGTCTACCAAATTGGGCTGGACGGCAAAAACAAAAAAGCGCTGTTTGCTGAAAAAGGTTGGGCCGAGGCTCAATTCAGTCCTACGTTTTCCTATTATGTGATCGATCATTCGACGGCCAATGCGCCAAGTACCTACACCGTTTTTGACCAAAAAGGCAGCAAAGTTCGGGTAATTGAAGACAATGTTTTTGTCAAAAATCTGCAAAAGGAATACAACGTACAAGCGGTAGAGTTTTTTGCCTTCAAATCCCGTTCAGGAGTAGACCTCAATGGCTGGATGATCAAACCTGCCAATTTTGACCCAACCAAAAAACACCCCGTCCTGATGTTTCTTTACGGCGGCCCCGGCAGCCAGGAGGTAAAGGACAGTTGGCGTGGCCAGAATTATTGGTGGTTCCAACTATTGGCCCAAAAAGGCTACATCGTTGCCTGTGTGGACAATCGGGGTACGGGTGGTCGCGGTGAAGAATTCAAAAAAATGACCTACCTACAATTGGGCAAATACGAAACAGAAGACCAAATCGACGCTGCTAAATACCTTGGCAATTTGCGCTATGTAGACCAAGGGAAGATTGGCATCTTCGGCTGGAGCTATGGGGGCTACATGTCTTCCCTGTGTTTGTTCAAAGGCGCTGGTACTTTCAAAGCCGCCATCGCAGTGGCGCCCGTGACAAACTGGAAATGGTACGACAACATCTACACCGAGCGTTATATGCGCACGGTGCAGGAAAATCCAAATGGGTACAAAGACAATTCACCGATCAACTTTGTGGATCAATTAAACGGGGAATACCTGCTGGTACACGGCATGGGCGACGACAATGTCCATTTTCAACATACCGCTGAGCTGGTCAACGCCCTGGTGGATGCCGACAAACAGTACGACACCTATTTTTACCCCAATCGCAACCATGGCATTTATG
>JAAFHQ010000689.1 GCA_013298445.1 Chitinophagales bacterium
CAGATTTAAAAACCCTAAACCGGACTGGAGGAACTGCGGCTAAAGGTGTCAAATGGACTTTTATTGTTGGAGACCGCAGCGCCAATGAAGTGTTTTACGTCTACACCGAAGGGGAATCGGAACTGCTGAGTTTGTTGGGTAAACAGAAAATGAAAGCCCTGGAAGACATTGCTGCGAAGTACAATGACCTGCGTTAAAAGCTAATGCATGAAAGGGTACCATGGCTTTACCGGGTCGTGGTACCCACAACGCCTAAAACCATGTTCAGAAAAATCATCTATATCCTGACTACCTTCCATTTGTTGTTGGTAGCTGCAGTGATCCTGCGTTTGTTGGACAATGATAAGGTGTATCAATTTGCCGAAAAACCTTTTGCCATCTTGACCGCCATTAACTATTCCGCTTGGCGCTTTGCCTTTTTTACCCCCGATGTAGGCAAAAGTACCGAGGTAGACATCCTGCTGGAGAATGGACAGGGCAAAAAAATCCATTATTCTACCCTGGAAGGTTTTGATTTTTTGACCCACAATCAAGAATCCGCCAATCGGTTTTATGGCTACAAAGTCCACGCTGCGCGCGACTCCACTTTCATCGACCTCTGCGCCCGTTCTGCCTGTACCTTCCTGCTCAATGAACATCCTGAGATGACCAAAATAACCTACACCATGAAGGGCATCAAGTATCCCGACTTAGCAGACTATCGCAAAGGGGCCAAAGCAGAAAAAGGCACTTTTTATCGGGTGCAGTTTGGCCTCTAGACATTTACATCCTATAACCCTAAAAAATACAGCCATGAACTTGCTCCATCATGGGATTGCACGTTTTCAACAGTTTTTTACCCAGCCCATTTCCGTTGCTCCCCTTGGCATTTTTCGTCTGCTGATCGCTGGTTTTGTTTTGCTACAGGCTGCCTTGTGGTACCCGGATTGGGAAGCCTTCGTAGGCAGTGAAGGCTGGGTACAATGGGAGATTTCCAAAGCTTTCAACCACAGCTGGCACGTACACCTTCAGGATATTTATGTGTTGCTGCGCCCTTGGGGCATCAATGATGGCCAGTTTATTTACCTCTTTTTTGGGGTATACGTGGTTTCGGCAACTGGCCTTTTGCTGGGCATCTTCACCCGGTTTTGGGCGATTTGCACCTGGGCTTGCCATTATGTGTTGATGAGTTCTTTGCCGACCTATGTTTATGGGGTAGACATCTTTTTGCACATTTCACTCTTTTATTTGATGGTCATGCCTGCTGCGAAGGCCTTTTCATTGGATGCCTATTGGGGCTGGGTCAATCCTGCTCCAGACTGGGCATCAACACTGGCGATTCGGGTCTTACAAATTCACCTGTGTCTGGCCTATTTTTCGGCGGGTTATGAAAAAATGTTGTACGCCAATTGGTGGGAGGGAGATGTGTTGTGGCGGGCAGTGATTCAACCGGATTTCCGCCAATTCGGGGTGTATTGGTTGAGCGAAGTGCCCTGGCTGGTGATGCTTCTGAGTTGGTTCACCATGTTCATCGAAACCTTTTATTTCATCGGGATGTGGGTGCCTCGTTTGCGGGTGTTTTGGCTGTTGGCGATGATTGGATTACATGTGGGGATTGGTCTGTTTTTGGGGCTTTACCTGTTTGGGTTGATTATGATATTGATGTCGGTTTCGGCGTTCGGGTATGATGCCTGGCAGGATGTGAAGGCTTGGGGCAAACAAGAAAAACCCAGGACTATACTCGCATAATTTTAGGTGATTCTTAAGTGCCTTGGGATCCTTAGGTGGTGAAAAATACGTCGCTCTCCGTTTTTTCACCACCTAAGAATCCCAAGGCACTTAAGAAACACCCAAGAAGATAGTAGCCTCACTGTTACTTCAGCACAGCCATTACCGGATTCGAAACCGCCTCCAACGCCCGCTCCGCCTGCAATACATGCCGCCGGTGGTGCGCTGTATAAAATCCAAAAGTATCCCCCAATTTCAAACGAATCCATTGCGCAATCGAAATGGGAATCCTCACCTGGTTCAGGTTCACCGCCCGAGCCGCTTCAATTAATTTCAACATCCGCTCCTGTTGGTCGATGAATTGGGCCAGGGTTTCCGCAGGGTTCAAAAAAGTGGGCGGAATGGCGTTGGCGGGTGATTTCATTTTGGTTTTGGAATCTGGTTGCATCAGCTTTGTAAAATAAGCCCCCAGCCAGCTACTCCGAAACTCCGTTGCGGGCTTACTGCCTGCCTGTTTGGCTTCCAGGATCGCTTTTTCGATGGCGGGCAAATAGTAGTTTCCATAAGCATTCAGGTGTGCCAGGCACTGCGCCACACTCCAACGGCCAGGAGCTGGCTCCACATTCAGTTTTTGAGGCGGCATATTTTGCCATTCGCGTACGGCTTTGTCCAGCATGCCTTCAGTTTGCTGATAGAGGGTGTCCAAAAGGGTAATGGCTTGCATAACTGTTTTTTTCTGCAAACTTACGGGGCTTCAACTCCAAAAACCTTGGTAAAAACCAAGATTTAAAACCCTAGTCCAGTATCGGCCCAAACTTTTATAGCCGTGATAAACACAAATAGGAACCTGAAAAACAGGATCAAACTGTAGCTCACTATTGAAGCCAATAGCAAATAGGTAGTACAAATGCCCAGGATTTCAAATGCGGCGCTTTTCATGATGTGTGGTTTTGGTGTTTTGATAAATAATGATGTTTACAGAGGCAAATTTCGGCTTCATTGTGGCCGATAGCATCCGTAAGTCTACATAATCGGCATACGTAGATCTGCGTAAATCAGGATTGTACATGCATGAAAAACCCCTGAAAAAGGGGAGGAGTGAGAACCTTGAAATGGGTAGTTTAGATTTTGATTTGCCCCAAAAGTTTGCTAAAGTTGGTGGGATCCATGCCCAGGTAATTGGCGATGTATTTGTGCGGGACGAGCTGCAAGAGGTGAGGGCTCCGGGTCATTAGTGTACGAAAGCGCTGTTCGGCGGTATAGGATTGTAATTCGATTTGGCGCACGAGAACACCTTCCAGGGTCTGGCTCAGTGCCAAACGAATCAGGCGTTCCAATAGTGGGTGTTTGAGCAAAACGGCATCAAAATCCCGAAAATTGGCGCGTAGAAATTTGCTCGGAGTAAGCGTCTCAAACCAATACCGCGAAGGTTTTTGCAACAAAAAAGAATCAGCCACTCCTGAAAAAGAAGGCGCATAGGTAAACACCAGGGTTGCCTCGCGCCCATCAGTCCCGATGGCATACGCCCGTTGCACCCCATCTTGCACCAGGTATAGGTATTTTTCCACTTCTCCTTCGGCGGTAAGTATGGTTTTGCGCTTGGCGCTGAACTCCTGAAAAATGGCAGCCAAATCTTCCAGCACTTCCCCGGGAAGCATTGGCCAAATAGACAGTAAATAATCGCGTGCATTGGTATTCAACATGTCGACGAAGGTAATTTATCTTCTCTAAATTAGTACAGATTTGGAAATGCAACAGTAGCTTATTGGTTTTTCCAGAAATAAAAACATAAATTTGGCTGAACTATAAGCTGGCAAAATTTATACTTTTTACTTTAAACAGCGCCATAAGAAACCCCCTGTTTACATAAACTATAAACACAAAACTAATGGGTTCAACGCGCCGGGCATTTGTCGCTCAAATCGGACTAAGCAGCCTCTATTTTGGTTTTGGAGCTGGGTTCTCCAAGGATTTTTTGCTCAAAACCAATAGCAGTCTCCCCCGCAGTACACCCGCCGCACAAGGGGTGAATGCCGCTCGGATCATCGATTTTATCGAAGCAATCAACCAAAGCAAACACGAGTTTCACAGTTTTATGCTCTTGCGCCACGGACAAGTGATCGCTGAAGGCTGGTGGGCACCTTATGCGCCCGATTTGCGGCATACCATGTACTCGATGAGCAAAAGTTTTGCCTCCACTGCCGTAGGTCTTGCCGTGATGGAAGGTAAGCTCAAGGTTAGCGACCCAGTGGTCAAATTTTTCCCT
>JAAFHQ010000690.1 GCA_013298445.1 Chitinophagales bacterium
CAAGATAAGTCCCTTTTTGAATGGTAAAACGATCCAACCCCAGTGCTTCCGCTTCACCTGGGTTCAATTCAGAAGCTGCTGCCAGGTAATGAATGCCCCCATCAGGCAGGCCATGGGAGATGCCAAAATGCTGGCGTTCCTCTTTGCGGTCGAGCTTTCCATGTAAGGTTTGGAAAGCGGTCAGCACACCGTCCGGGAATGAGCTGGCGGCCACAAAACAAACGGCTATTTCTTTGTCAAAAACAATAGTATCCATTGCTTCTCATTTTACTTGTAGCACAAAGATAAATTGTTTTAAAAAAAACTGTACGTGACGAATCCGACAAGTTAAGGGGGCAAATGCGTCAGTTTTTTTGTTTTAAAAATACAAAAACCTGTTTTATGTAGCCTGGTTTTGATATTTTCACCATAAAATCAATTCAAAAATAAACCATACCCAAATGCGCACCTATGTCATCATTGAACATTTCCGCCCCGAAACAATCAAAGCCCTGTACCAACGCTTCGAAGAAAAAGGTCGGATGTTGCCCGAAGGTGTAAATTACCTCCACAGTTGGATCAATGAAGATGTCAGTCTTTGTTACCAGGTGATGGAAAGTGAATCGTTAGAGTTGTTGAAAAGCTGGATCGCGAAATGGGAGGATTTGGCGGATTTTGAGATTGTGCCAGTGATTTCTTCGGGGGAGGCTAAGGCGAAAGTGTTGGGATGAAAGTGCGATTTCAGGGAAAAAATTAGAATAGACCAAAAATAAAAAGCCCCACTCTGTATCCACAAAGCGGGGCTTTTTTATTGGCCTAAGGCCTATTATTTACATTCGTTTGGGTAAAACCTACGCAATCAACTCCGAATCCAGCACTTCCACTTTGTGACTAGACTCTGGCGCATTGCCTCCACCCTTGTTTTTGCGGGTGAAAAACAAACCGATCCGATCCACGATAGAATAGATCGCTGGAATCACCACGAGGGTCAGCAGCATAGAACTGGTCAAACCACCCACCAAGGCCCAGGCCAAAGCGTTTTTCCATTCCGCACCAGCACCTTTGGCAAGGGCAATCGGGAGCATACCCGCAACCATCGCGATGGTGGTCATCAAGATCGGACGCAAACGGGTGCGACCTGCCAAAACCAATGCTTCTTTGTAATGGTGACCTTCCGCTTTCATTTGGTTGGTAAAGTCGACCAGCAGGATGGCGTTTTTGGCCACCAAACCAATCAGCATGATCATCCCCAACATGGCAAAGATGTCCAGCGTTTGCATGGTCAATGCCATGGCCAACAAGGCCCCTACCATTGCCACCGGGATAGAGAACATCACCACCATCGGGTATACCCAGTTGTCGTACAAGGCCACCATGATCAGGTACATGAACAACAAAGCTGCAGCCATCGCAATCAGCAAGCTACCAAATCCTTCGGTCTGGTTTTTGAGGTCACCTTCATACGAAATAGTAATGCCAGGAGGTGGAGGATCCTGAGCCATTTTGGCCTGGATTTCTGCTCCGATGGTACCCGAAGGGCGACCTAAGACAAAGGATTTAACCGTCACCGAAGCCGCTCGGTCTTTCCGCTCCAACATGGATGGACCAGTAGTTTGGTAAATCCGGGCAAATTGCTCCAGGCGGATGAGTTCCCCGGCAGGGTTCACAAATCCAACCTGAGATACATCGTCAATGTTTTTGCGGTCGAATTCGTCCATCGCAATGTTGATGTCGTATTCGTAAGCGCCGTCGCGGTATTTGGCATTGGTGTTGCCACTGAATGCCGTTTGCATGGTTGCACCAACCGTTTGGATGTTGAGCCCGAGCTCGGCCATCCGCTGGCGATCGATGTCCACCTTAATTTCGGGGCTACCTTCTTCTACCGAAAGTTCTGGTGCCAGGGTACCCGGTACTTCTTTGTAAAAACCGAGCACCTTCTGGGCATATTTCATCGCGTCTTCCAGCTTGGTGGCACCTACGATGATTTGCAGGGGCGCTTCATCTGCTCCACCAAAGAAGCTCACTTGAACCGTTTGGACTTTTACCCCTGGTAGGGCTGCCTCCAATTCGTTGCGTACCAATTGAGCGTATACGTCGGCACGCAAGGAGCGTTCCTCTTTCGGGAGCATCTTTACATTGACCTCCGCCAGATAAGGCGTGGCTTGTCCGCTCAAAACCCCTGAAGTACGACCAATGGTGCTGAAAATATCCGTGATCTCCGGCTTTTTGGCCAGGTATTCTTCTACTTTATTGACGGCAAGGTTGGTTTCTTTTAAGGTACCATCCTTGGGCAATTCCACTTTGATGATGAACTGCCCCGCGTCACTTTGGGAAATAAAGGCAGCGCCAATGTATCCGCCACTAATCAGATTAAAAGAAGCCATCAGCAGACCAAAGGCTGCGACAACAATCACTATACTGGTAATCCAGTGCCGGAGTACCCATTTAAGTAAATCGGCATATTTATCCGTCAACCAGGTCAAAAAGCGCTCAAAACCAATGAGCAGCAGGTGACCGGGGTTTTTAGGATTCAGTACAGTCACTTTGGCCACCCGTGAAGCCAACATCGGGGTAATGGTAAAGGATACCAGCAGCGACATCAAGGTAGAGAACACTACGACCCAGGCAAACTGGCCCATAATATTACCTACAATACCGCCAGCCAGGGTAATTGGGAAAAACACCACCACGTCCACGAGCGTGATCGCCAGGGCGGTAAACCCAATTTCATTCCGGCCATCAGCCGCTGCTTGGCGACGATTTTTACCCATTTCCAGGTGGCGGTAAATGTTTTCCAGTACCACAATCGAGTCGTCCACGAGAATACCAATCACCAAAGACATGGCCAAAAGGGTCATCAGGTTGAGCGTAAAGCCCATCAGGTACATGCCGATGAAAGTGGAAACCAAGGAAGCTGGAATGGCCACCATGACGATCAGCGAGTTGCGCAAGCTGTGCAAGAACACCAACATCACCAGAGCCACCAACAAGATCGCCAAACCAATGTCGTGCATTACGGCATCTACTGCGTCGCGGGTAAAGTCGGTCGAGTCGTTGGCAATATTGAATTTCAGGTTTTCCTTTTTGAAAGTTTCCTCCAAACTGGCCATTTTTGCCTTGATGCCATCCGACATGGTCACCGCATTGGCATCAGGTTGTTTGAGAACGGTCATCCCAATCGCTGATTTGCTGTTGAGGCGCGAAAGGTCCACCATTTCTTTCAGGTTGTCGGACACATCCGCTACATCGCGTACCTTCAGCAAGGTTCCGCTATTGGAAACCCCTACGGTTACATCCTTGACGTCTTCGAGGGAAAGGAACTTACCGGCCAAACGTACGGTAATTTGTTCGCCTTCAGACTTTACCTTACCCGTAGGGAATTCCAGGTTAGCCGACTGAATGGCCATCACCAGATTGAGCAAGGACAAGCCCTGGCTTTCCAGTTTTTGGCGATTGATCTGCACTTTGATTTCCCGCTCCTGCCCGCCAATCAAGTTGACCTGACCCACACCATCCACCTGCGAGAGGGCAGGTTTGATCCTTTGTTTGATCAAATCGTACTGTTGGGCCTGTGGCAAATTGGTATTCACCGCAATGCTCATGATCGGAAAATCATCCGAGCTGAATTTTCCCAAGGCGGGGTCTTTTGCATCTTCGGGCAAAGTGGATTTTACCGCGTTGATTTTGCGCTGTACATCTTGAAGCGCAACGTCGGTATTGACTCCGTCCTTGAATTCAATGACTACTGAAGACAAACCTTCAAAAGAAGTTGAACGAATGGAAACGATTTTTTCAACCCCCGATACAGCGTCTTCAATGGGTTTGGTCAGCGAGTTTTCAACTTCCGATGGCGAAGCACCAGGATAAATGGTACTTACCAGTACAATCGGGGCGTTGAATTTGGGGATGAGCTCGTAGCTCAAATAGGAATAGGAAACTAACCCTAGGAAGGTCATCACCGCAAAAAATACGATGATGAGC
>JAAFHQ010000691.1 GCA_013298445.1 Chitinophagales bacterium
TTGTCTTCGATGGTGAGAATCACCTCGCCTTCAGGGTTCCTATTCACGGCAATCACCAGGGCTTGATGGGGAGAGTTGTCTTTAAAAGCATGTTTGATGGCATTTTCGGCGTAAGGTTGCAACAAAAGCGGCGGCAACTGAATGGCATCGAGGTCGATGTCGGGATTCAACTCAAAAAGGACCTTGAAACGATCCCGAAACCGCAGTTGCTCCAGGTCGAGGTACAATTTGAGCAAATCCAATTCTTCCCGGAGGGAAATGCACGATTTTTCGGTCAATTCAAAAATTTGCCCCAATAATATGCCCAATTTAGACAGGTACAAACTTGCATCTCCTGCTTTGTCGCGGGCGATGAGATTGCGGATAGAGTTGATGCAATTGGCTACAAAATGCGGCTTGAGTTGCTCGCGCAAAGCCAGTAGTTCGGTTTCGGCCAATGCCTGCTGCTTTTGGGTTTCGATGACCTTGACCTGCTGTTCAATCAATCCCTTACTTTGTTTTTGCAGTTCCAATTTTCTTTGATCGAGTTCCAGTTCTTTGGCAACGCTGAGTGTCTTTGCGTGTTTAGCGTTTTCCTTTGCAGTTTTTAAGGCGAGGTTTTGGGCTTCATTGCGATCGCGCAAAATGGTGTGGTGTCGAAAACTCAGAGCAACTGCCAGGCAAAGTACATCTACTACGATGGCAAAGTGCAGGGGCATATCGCCCATGTGCAAAAAAGTAAGTGGAC
Organism: Chitinophagales bacterium; assembly: GCA_013298445.1. Taxonomy (GTDB): domain Bacteria; phylum Bacteroidota; class Bacteroidia; order Chitinophagales; family Saprospiraceae; genus Haliscomenobacter. Next base: position 728 of record JAAFHQ010000691.1, read on the forward strand.
TTTCACCCCCCAGCCGGGTACCGATAAAATTGCCCAGAATGGTACCCAGCGCTGCCAAAAATGAGCCGAACAAAACCCAACCTACCATCACGCCCAACTTGCGTCGGTACAACTTGACAAAATTCCAGATCCAGAAGATGGCTAAAGGCGCCAAAACTGCCTGCATAAAATCCAGGCGTTCCCAATACACCTTGGTCAAGTAATGCACAGGAATCAGGCAAACCAGGGCCACATTGCTCCAAAGAATGAATTTTTCCAACCATTTCAAGTGCACCCGGTCGCGAAGCAGGTAATAAATGAAAATTTGATAGGCCACAAAAGAAAGCAAATAAGCCGGCGCGCGCAGGTGTTCCCACCACCAGGAAGTAGATGGGAGGTACAAGCCCAGATCGAGGAAGGGGTTGATTTTTTCCAGCCGGCGAAAAATCAAAAACCACATCAAACTCAGGTAAATCACGTAGTAAAAGAAAGCTACATCGCGTTGTTGCAGGTATTGGATGATCCCCAACAACATCGAAAAACTTAAAAAACTCAGCAAGGCAACATAAAACATCAGGTAATGCAAGGCTGGTACTCCAGTAAGTTCCTGATACCCTTGGGCACCGTACAATTGGAATTGGTGTTTTTTGGCCACTTTACACAACACAAAAATGGTGTCACGTTGCAACGGGGGAATGGTTAGCAGGACTTTTCCTTCCTCTGGACGATACACCAGACTGCTGTACGACTGCCGATCCCAACTGCTGATTTCGTTGTAAAAATGTAAGGGGCGTCCCTTTTCCCGCCGGATCATTCCAAATTTCAACTTGGTTTTGAGGGTAGGAAGTGGAAAAATGAGTCGAACAGTATCCTGCCATGGATTATGGAGGACAAAAACGGTCAACACACTTTTGCCATCGACGGGGAATTCATCGGTCTGAATTTTGGTCGAATGAGCATTGGCCAGGTACCAACTTTTGACGGAGGACGGCGTTGCCGGGAGCTTGGAAGGGATGTCCAAGACCAATGGTTCAAAAGAAAAGCCGAGGCCTTCATTCGTTAGTGGTCGTTCCAAAACTGCTTGCACATTGATCTGGGGCTGAGCTGGCAAGAGCTGGGTCAACCCGCAGAGACAAAAACAAAGCAGCCATTGGCAGAACCTATTCATAGAGTATGTTTTGGCTATATAGTGGGGCAAAATGAGTACTTATTTTTTTATCGCCCCTATGCTAAGCATTTTGGCGCGTTCGTTTTTTTGGTTTTTAACAAACGCATCCTTTTGTTGAATACATCCCTATGATCATCTCACAGTTGTTTTTTGTGGATGCTCACGGTCCAGCCTCCTGGACTTTCTTCCAAAGCCCCGCTAAAATCGGTACCCAGGTTGTAGTTTTTTAATTGCTCCTGGGCATCCATCCAAATCTCGGGCTGGACTTTGGAGAGCTCAAAACCTTGGCTATTACTTTCTAAACTGATTTTTACCCAATCATCATCTTCTTCTAGCACCAAATGTAGCTCAGGTTTGCCCAACGGCAAGGATTTTGCGCTGTGGTACAACAAAGATAAAAACAACAAAGAAGGGCACTGCCATTGTGGTTGTAAAGCTGCTCCGGGCAATTCGATGGAAAAATCGTTGAGTTGTACCAGGCGTTTGCAGAGCTCCAACTCCCTTTGAATGGCAATACTCGGTTCGGCAGCAAAAAACAATAAATCACGGACAAAACCGCCAAAGCGGGTGAGCTGTTCATCGGCCGCTTGCACCTGGTCATTGGCCAGGTGTTGGTTGAGTTGCTGAAGGATGTCATCACTGGTTTTGGCCAAAAAGCCGTAGCGAAGGGTGCGCAGCTGGAGTCGTTTATAGGCCAGTTCGCGTTGGTTCTTTGAATCCAGTTTTTGAGTGCTGACAATTTCTTCTTCCTGGGTGGCCAGTTGCCGTTTCACTGCGGCTAGTTCCTGTTCGAGGGCTACCTGCAAACGGCGCTCGTGGATGTGTCGCTGTTCCAGGGCTTTGGTTTCCCGTTCCCGGAAAGCCAGGTGCTCCTGCAACCAGTTTTTTTCCTGTTCGCCCAAACTCACCAAAAAGAACACACTCTCCAAAAGTCCACCTATTCCAATGGGCAAAAAGCCCAATTCAACGCCTTGCACACTACTCAACTGCTTTTCAAAAAAAGTAAAAGCAAGCAAGGACAGGAAAAATCCCCCGATCAAGGCAAAAGCACTGCGCAGGATAAATTTGGTTGGAGCGTAATTGACTTTGCTTAAAAACCAGATCGCCCGCATGCTGAACAACACCACAAACCAAAGAAAAAGGTAAAATAAAACCCAGCTGATGTAGAGCTGATGGAGCCAAAGTAGTGCCAGATCCAGCAGGAAATAGCCTCCTAAAAAGAGTTTGGCCCCCTTTTGAATGGATTCAAACCACTCCGCGCCAACCCGCTTTTTCACAAAAGAATAGATAAATTGTAAGTAGGTATAAAAAACGGCCACCATAAGCCCAGCTTTGGTGTAATTCCAATCTACCCAAGGGGTTTGAGCACTTTCAACCGCATTTTGATCAATGATTTCCTGCAAAAAATAAAGCGCAAGGCTCCATTTGAAGGCCATGTACCACCCAAACATCTTGCGTCGGCGAGACAGGTAAAAAATGGAACTCACTATGGCCAGCGTAAAAAACAAACTGATAAAGATGGTTTGGCCAAAAGCCAGGTTCTTTAGTTTAGTCGCTTGTGCTACACTGAAACTATCCAGATTCCAGAGGGTTGGTACAAGGTCCAAACCTAGTCGATTGTCTTTGATCAGGAGGTAAAAAATGGCCGTTTTGCCCCTGGGCAAGGTGTATTGATACACTTGATTGGCCGCCAGGTTTAAGCCGATGTTTTGTTGCTTTTGGGCTTTGGGTTTGGGTAAAGGGGAACTGCGTCGATCCACTTCGACCCAAGCGTTTTTGATAAAAGATTGTTCAATGCCCAGTGGGAAGTCTTGGCGACTGCGGTTTTCTACCCGAAAGGCCAGCCAATATTCGTACAAACCGCGTTGAAATTTACCATTGGGTTCAAAATGATCGGGGCCATCCAATGCCAATCCCTGTCCCCCACGGAGTTGTGCTTGGGCCAATGGAAAGGGGATGGGCCTGGATGAGGCCAATATGCGCAATTCCGGGCCCAGGCGGTAAGCATCAAAATCAGAACGAATGGCACAAGCCTCCAAATAGGCCCGGCCTTGTGCGGTGATGGTCGCACACAAAAAGCAACAC
>JAAFHQ010000692.1 GCA_013298445.1 Chitinophagales bacterium
AAATACTTCGTTTCCCAAGATTTTCCCTACTGATTAGCCGAGAAGTGCTTTATTTTGAGCGGTAAATAGCTAAAACCAATGAGCCATGTTTCAACACTTTAAAACCCTGCAACACTCCGACCTCAAGCCCCAATCTCTACAACGGATTCCATGGCTGTTTTTTTGCCTCTTCCTTTTGCTGAGTTCCTCACTCTCTGCCCAAAAGCCCATTGAGTTGTACAATCGTTACAAAAAGGGCTCTTTGCAGATGGTCAATGGCAAGCCCAATTTAACGACCCAAAGCAAACCTATCTGGGCGATCGAAAAAATCGCCAATAGCGCCGAGGTGCGCATCAAACACCTGCCCACTGGCGGGTACCTGCACGCGGAAACCAATGCCCAAACGCCCACTATTGGTGCTATCCAACCCGGATGGGAGAGCGCAAAATGGCTAATCGAACAAACCGACGAAGCATTTTACCGCATCAAAAACAAGTGGCGGGGCACTTACCTGCGCAACGAAACCGGGGTAGTGGAATTGGGGGAATCCCAACCCGGCTGGTGGGGTGGACAATGGCTCTATATGTCGCCAGCCTCTATGACCGCAACGACTACGGCGAGCCCATCAACCGGGCGCTTAAAAATCCGGGGGGTGTACATTGTGCCCAATGGCCAGCAGGAAAAGCCCCAAGGGAAAGAAGCCATTGCCGCCATCCTGGCCATGATGCAATGGCATTATTTGCAGCAAATCGGGGTCACTTTTGAATATGAGCCCGAGGTTGCCGTCATTCGCACCAATGCGGATGCGTCGGCCGCTTCCACCTTGGATATTGCCCTTGAACTGGGTAAAAAAGCGCTGAACAAAGACTACGAAGGGAATAAAAATATCCTGTTTACGGTGGTGGAAGGTGGCTTGGGTGGGCCTGCCTTTGGCACCCCGGGTATGGTCCGAATGCCCCAATCTTTCTGGGGAGACGTATACAACACCTACGCCAATCGGCCCAATGCCCTGGCTACGACCCTAGCGGGCTGGTCGCATGAGCTGGGCCACGCTTTGGGGCTGGAACATACCGGAGAAGAGACCAAGGCTTGTCTAATGAAAAATTGTGGGATCGACATGGGCACCTTGCCTTCCTTGTTGATGCAGCAAAGCAAAGCTTATCCGGTGGTTTACGATTATCCCTTCCACAAGTATGAAATCAAAATGCTGCTGGATTCGACTTTTTGCCAGGATTGTTTGATCGACCGTGGCGCCAGACCTGCCGCGGTTCGCTACCTGCGTTCCCGGCAAGTGCAAGCCAATAAGTTGGCCACCGCTGCCAATGTAGTGATGTTGGAATATTATACAAAAGACGGTGCCAAAGGTGCTTTTGTGAAGCAGTCCAGTGGGGAATGGAAAGAAACCGATCTTTTAGGGAAAGCCAATTTTACGTTTAAAGAAATCCGCCGGGACCAGGCTGCGGTATACCTCGAAGATGCCTCGCGCAATATGGCGATCACGCTCAATTTGACTACTCGAACTGTGCTGTACAACTTGATTAATCAGGGGAAGCCGCAGGCACTTTATTCCATTTTGTGGGCAAAACGGGGCGGGTGATTTTTAATAACTCACATTACGCAGTGCTATTCATCAACTTCTGATGTAAGTAAAGATGATCATCACTGACACATAATTAGATTTCATTCAACTGTAGTTTTTTACCGCAGAGTTTCACAGAGTACACGCGGAGGTTCACAGAGTTTTTTAGTTTTAAGGAGCTTGCCACCTGCGGTGGCTGGAGTTTGTGCTCTAGGAAAATCTTGCTTAAGATCAAGCCAAGGATAATAGGACATAAAAGGTAAGTACCCAAGTTTCAGCAAAGGCGACCTCCGTGGACTCTCCGCACCGCAGGTGCTCCTAAAAAAACTCCGTGAAACTCCGCGTGTACTCTGTGAAACTCTGCGGTAAATAAAATGCGTAATGTGAGTAAATAAAGTGAATTAGGACTGGCTGGCCTGATCAAAATAAGCCAGGATTTTTTGTTTATACTCCTCTCGGTGTTCGGACTTCATGATGCTGGCGTGTTGGGCATTTTCAACTTCCCAAAACTCGGAGGGCACCGGGCAATTTTGCTGAAATCTTCTGCCCATCTCCGGGGTTGTCCAGGTATCTGCTTTGGAATAAATGAACACAATGGAGTCCAGCTTTTGGGCTTCCTTGATCCGCTCCACCATGTTTATTTTTCGCTTGTAGCCAGGCATGATGAAGTTCATGAGTTTCAACACGCGGTAGGCGGAGGGGAAATTGATCCAAAATTCATCGAGGGTCGTGGCGGCGCTTTCGATGATGGCGAAATTGTATTGGTGGGCAGGGTCGGCAAAGGCAATGGTGGCCCATTGTGCTCCCAATGAAATGCCGTGGTAACCGATCGGCAGAGTGGGTGTCAGTTCCTTGGCTTTGGTGCTGATGGCCACAATGTCGTCGAAATAGGAAAAATTGCCGTGGGTACTTTCCCCAAACCCATTGATGTCGAAGACCAGGACGTTGTACTGCTTGTTCCTCAACAGTTCAGTGTAGCCATTTTTGATGAAATAGGCTTTGGCCTCTTTGCCCATGGGGTGCCCCAAGACGATGGTTGCTCTAGCAGGCTGGGAGTGGGCTGGTGCAAAAAGACCAAAGATGGTTCCTCCCGATTTGCTAGGAGTTTGGATGGGCTGCCACTCTTTTTGCTCGGCCTCAGGAAGAGGGTTTCGCCACTTCACCATAAAATTACCGAAGAATGGCTTTTTCAGGAATTTGTAGATGTACATGGTTTGAGGTTTTGGGTGGTGGTTGGGTGGATTGTGTGGGGAGAAAGATAGGGAATGTGGAGGAAAACAAAAGTTGATATTGCTACTGAATTACCTTATTTTTGTTGACAGAACTGTTTATCCATGAATGCTACTAAAAGTCCACGCAAAAAATTGCCCCGGATTCCTGCAAAAGATATACCAGCTGTCTTGATTTATGAGATCATGGACGGCAAGCCTATTTATTACAAAGGGTATCGGGAGGTTTTAAATAATGAAAAAACATTAGAAGAAATTATGGGTGCAAGTACACTACAAGGTTTTATCGTTGCATACATTTTAAAAACCTTGTACAGAAATCTTGACGATAAGCTCTACAACATTTTAACTAACGAACAAGGGCTACACCTGAATCGAAAGAATAACTTATCTGCAGATATTGCGATTTACGAAAAAACGAAGCTTTCGGCCGCTCAAGCTGACAAACACTACGCCACACTACCACCCAAAATCCAAATCGAAGTGGACATCAATGCCGATATGGATGAGGAACTTTCCGAAACCAGCTACATCCAGCAAAAAACGGACAAACTCTTGGCTTTTGGCGTTGAAAAAGTCATTTGGGTGCTTTCGGATAGCAAAAAGGTCATTGTGGCTACACCTCATGACAATTGGCAGATGATTGATTGGCACAAGGACATTGAAGTTGTGGATGGAGTTGGGTTTTGTATTGGAGGGTATTTGAAGGAGGAGGGTTCGGTTTTTGCGTAGGGCAAAAGAGTAAGATGCAAAAACGGTTAAGTGCTGTAGCAAAGGATACCCGCCAGATTTGTTCCTGTCAAATTGAGTGATGAAATAGAAATCCAGCTATATTTGTTTTCATCTAGAAGAAGCAACCTGATGAACATTTTCCACAAGTTAGATGATTTCCTGTTTACGATCTTTCCTGAGTTAAAAAACGGGGGGGGGTAATTATTTGATTATCAATAAGTTGGAAGAATATTATTCTTTTGGCCCTTTTAGGCCCAAAGTTAAAATTGAAGATGGCTGGGTAAACATTGAGATAGATACTCCAACAATCCTGAACCAAGAAGCCGATTACCGAAAGACAGTCGCTTTATGCGAAAGGGGAAACTATGCAGAGGCAAAAATAATTCTGGAAAAACTTATAGAAAAGAACCCAACTAATTCGGAGTACCACCGGGTTATG
>JAAFHQ010000693.1 GCA_013298445.1 Chitinophagales bacterium
GTGCGGATGGTATTGACAAAATCAACCCCTGAGACTTTTGCTGGGATCAATTCAAAAAGTGCATTTTTGTCCTGGTCCTGGCCGGATTGGCAAGCAATAATGGATAAAACCAGGAAGAAAAAAAGTACTTTTTGCATGATGATCAAATTATTAACCCAGCTTAAATTTAAGTACCGTCACCGAATGCGCAGCCAATTCCACCTTTAGCATTTTCCCCTTCAGCGGCATACTTGACTCAATCGGGCTGATGTTGGTGGGCTTGTCCAGGCTGTTGAGTTGATCCAGCTGGGTGCCTTTGAGCACCCATTGAGTAGCCGTTGTGTTCAGCTTTTTTATTCCCGCCAATTCAACGTCTCGACTGACATTTTTATCAGTAGCATTGACCAACTTCAGGATCACTTCATTGCTGTTTTTGTCCAAAACCGCCGATCCATACAGCCGTTCCTGGCCAGTCAGAGGCTGTCCCTGATGCAACAAAGGTAAAGTATGGGTGCCCTTGAAGTTGGAAAACAACTTTTGAACATAATAATTCGGTGTGCCCATCGCCCGCAGGTTGTCAAACCAAATCAGGTTGGGTGTCCATTGCCAACCTTCGCTGTGGGCAAACAAGGGAGCATAAGAGCAGAGGTTTACCACCTCGGCGTTGCGCTCCAAACCCGTCATGAAGGCGGCCTCCGACAAGGCGCACTCCCAATTGTTTTTGTTGTCGGGGCTGGCAATGGCTACACTTTGGGCGGCGTATTCTCCAGCAAAAATTTTAGGTCCTTTGCGGTCGTATTTGTCGTAACGGGTGGCATTGTCCAGGAACCAGGAGGGATTGCGGTAGTAGTGCTCATCCACGATTTCGGCATTCAGGTCTTTTAGTTCTTGATTGGCCAGGTCAAAAAAGCTGCCCTCGGGGAATGGGCCTGTGCCTGAAACAAGTTTGATGTTTGGGTATTTGGCTTTGATGGCTTTGGCAAAAACCTTGTAGCGTTCGAAGTATTGCGGACCCCATTGTTCGTTGCCGACGCCCAATAGTTTGAGTTTGAAAGGAGCGGGATGACCCATTTCTGCCCGTAACTTTCCCCAGGGACTATCGGTACTACCGTTGGCAAATTCGATGAGGTCGAGGGCATCTTGTACGTAAGGATCGAGTTCATCCATCGGCACTACTTCGGCGGTATTGAATTGACAAGCCATACCACAATTGAGGATGGGCAATGGCTCGGCACCAATGTCTTCTGCCAGTTGAAAATATTCAAAAAAGCCCAGGCCAAAAGTTTGATAATAATCAGGCGTAGGGCGGTGAAGGAACTCGGTATTCCAACGGTTGACGATCATCTCGCGGCTTTCTATGGCACCCACCGATTTTTTCCACTGGTAACGTTGCGACAAGTCGCGACCTTCCACGATGCAACCACCGGGAAAACGCAAAAAACCGGGCTTCAGATCAGCCAACAATTGCGCCAAATCGGCACGGAGTCCACCTGGGCGGTTTTTCCAGGTGGTGGCGGGAAAGAGGGAGATCATGTCCAGGTCAACACTGCCTTTGCCCTGAAAGGTGATGACCAGTTTGGCTTTGGCCTCGGTGTCGCTGGCTTTAAAACTGAGCTCGTGTTTTTTCCAGGTGCTTCCTGAAATGGGTAAACTGCCCTGGGCAAGTTTTTTGCCCGTGCTACTTACCAAGCTGAGATTCAGGCTGAGGTTACCGGTTCCTGCTTTGGCCCATAGCGAAAAATGGTAGGTTTCGCCCTGTTTGATGCCCATGCCTCGGAAACCCTGGTTGTGCAATTCCAGTTTGGAGTTGTCGTTTTGGACACTTACGCGGGCAAAACGTGGATTGGCGCTGTTCAATCCACTGCGGTTGATGATAAGCACATTGCCGAATTCGCTTTCCGCATTTTCCACTTTCCAGCCCATCAGCGGTTCGCTGAATTCAAAAGAGCGGTTTTTGACCAATTCGGCGTAGATGCCCCCGTCGGCAGCGAGGTTGATGTCTTCAAAAAAGATGCCCCACATGGTGGGTTGGATGGCCGCGCCGGGTTGGTCAATCTGGAGTTGTAAGGGTGGAGCCTGAGCAGGCAAGATCAAGCTCCAGCATATGGTGTTGAGTAGGAGTAGAATGAGTTTTTGCATTGCGCTTGAGTGTGGTGGCAAAAAATGAATACAAGAAACAAAATCAGGGTGGTATACCTGCTTAGGCACTAAAGAAGCACCTAAGCAGGTATACATTGTCAGATCAATTCGCAGAATTCGGCAACAAGTTTGGATTCACATCCAGCTCCCGTTGTGGAATCGGCAAATATTCATTCCCCGGAGTCCAGGTATTAAAATCAGCGTCGTGTTGGCGCAATTCCTGCAATTTGGCGCTGTCGTACAGCCAGCCCCAACGAATGATGTCAGCAATGCGACTGCCTTCGCTAGCCAGCTCCAGGGCGCGCTCGTGGGCGATCTGGTCGCGCATTTGTGCCTGGGTCAGGCCGGGTTTGGCCGTGGCCAGATTGGGCAATTTTACCCGATCGCGCACTTGTTGGATGAAGGGGTAAGCCTCATTGGTGCGCCCCAATTCATTCAGCGCTTCGGCGTACATCAGCAGCACATCCGCGTAACGCATCACCCGATAGTTTATGCCCGAATTCAAGTCAAATTCATTGACAATACCCAATCCATCATTGGTGTATTTGCGAGGATAAATTTTATCCTGCGCATAGGGCCAGGGAGCGCCGTATACCGTGGTAGAATTGTCGTCTGGCTCGTAGGAAGCGATGGTGGCCAATAAACGGGGATCGGTTTTGCCATCCACGGTTTTTTCCTTTTTGTATTCGGTGTACACCCAACGGGTTGGCAAAAAGTCGGAAAAACCACGTTCGTCCATGGCATAAGTAACCGCCTGGGTGGATACCTGTTTCCAGGTTGCCGAAGGGTCGCCGCCCCAGTTCATGTCGGAACCACCCACCTGACCAGGCAGGGCAAACTGCACTTCGAAAAGAGACTCGGAATTGTTCTCGTTGCTTATGCCAAAATTGTCGCGGTAATTCGGTACCAATTTGTACAAGTTGCCGTCGATCAATTCTTTGAACTGCGTAGCCGCATCCTGCCATTTTTTGCGGTATAGGTAAGCTTTGCCCAACATACCGGTTGCCGCACCTTTGGTTGCCCGGCCTACCTGACCCTGGTCGGGGCCAGTCACACCGGCATAACTGGCGGGTAGTAAGGTTTTGGCTTTTTGGAAGTCGGAAAAAATTTGGTTCCAAAGCTCATCCTCACTGGCCGTTGGTGCGTAATAATCGCTGCTGCTTTTGGGCGTAGCGGTGATCACGGGCACGGTTTTGTAAAAATTGGCCAAATTGAAATAAGCCAAACCGCGCAGAAAATGCGCTTGTCCGATGATCCGGTCTTTTAAGCCCTGATCCATGGTGATGTTCGGCACATTGTCCAACACCTGATTGGCTCGCCAAACCAACTGGAAATGAGCTCCCCAAACCCATTGTACGGGGCCAGAAGTAGTAGGGATGGTAAAATTGGCTACTTGACCCAGGTCTGGCCAGGGACTATCGCCAGTCATGTCATCACCCCGGCCATCATTAAGGGCGGGATACATCCGCATGTAAGTGCCATCGATGATGAGGCTGTTGTAAATGGCATTACAACCTGCAAAAGCTTGATCAGCGTTTTCCCAAAAATCAGCGGTAGTTTGCCGATTGGGGTTGCTGAGATTGAGTTCTCCATCGCATGCACTAAGGATGAGCAGGAGGAGCAAGTATGGTAATTTTTTCATAACGATTAAAGTTTAGGAGTTGAGGAGTTGAGAAGTTGAGGCTACCGCAGCGATTTTGACACTGGTGATGTCTAAGCCACTTGCAGCAGCCTAAACTTCTCAACTCCTTAACTTCTCAACTTTAAATTAAAAAGCTGCTTGAACCCCAAACATCAGGGTGCGTGGTTTGGGGAAAGACCCA
>JAAFHQ010000706.1 GCA_013298445.1 Chitinophagales bacterium
AAATTGGACAATACCGTAAAAAAGATCAACAAAATGCCGTGGTATTTGCTGTACAACAAAGCCGCCATGATCACCGCCCAAAGCAGGGCATTGGCAAAGCCCGGACGATCCAAAAAGCGCCGATAACCCCAAAAAAACAAGGCCGAAAACAACATCAAAGGCGCATCGGCAGTGGCGATGAAGCCGTAAAGGTGCAAAAAAGGCATGGCTACCAACAGCGCAATCAAGAGATGAAGTGGCCGACCCGACTGGGGCCGCCCTGCCAAATCCCAAATCACCACAAAAGCTAAAGCATTGGCCAAGACAATGAAAAAACGGAGGCCCAAGGTGCCCGGGAATACCCAGGTGCCCAACTTGATCAACAAAGCCGCTGCTGGCGGATGGTCAAAATAGCCCCAGTCCAACTGTTGTGCGTAGACCCAATAGTAAGCCTCATCCGGGTCGAGTTGGGTGAAACCAGCCTGCAATAAATTGATTAGCACCCAACACGATAAGAACAATGGAAAAGAAAAGGCTAACTTCTTAGACATGCGCGATTATTTGACTTTACTCATATTCACCAAATCCCCCAATTCTTCCCAACTGAGCACAAATTCAGTGGGTCCAACGGCATAAGCTGCAATTTCGTAAGAATTGTAAAAAAACCAGATGCCTTCCTTAGATAGGCCAATGTTTTCTGACAACTGGAATTTGCCATCCCAAAAAAAGCCTTCCTCATTGAGGCTGGCGTTGGGGGCCAACTCGTGGGTTTCGCGGAATTTTTTCTCCGCCAATTGCACCAATTTACGTTGGTCCTTTATCAAGTTTTTAATGGAAATGGCCTTGCCGGTTTTGGTATCGTAATTCAACAAAGTTACGGTGGTGTTGGGATGCGCTCCGCCCGTGTAGGAGTAGGTGCTCAGCTCGATGGAAACCAGTTTGGGCGATTCAAAGGTCACGATCCCATAGGTTTCGATGCTCCAAGGGGTGATGAAAGGATCGGAGTTGTCCTCTTCGGCGCGGGTTTTGGCCTCGGCGGTGTATTCGTTGTAATCCTGGATGAAGCGGTTGCCGAGGTCGTCCAAGCTAGCCACATTGCCCATGTCTTCGGGCGACAAACTCGTTTTGATGTAATGTAAAATCGAGTCATTGATTTTTTGAAATACGGCAGCTGGTTCCCGGAATTGAGGGAAGTCAATCTCAATGATGGCACATTCGTTGGAGTCGGTTCTACACCCGTCCGACGCTTTTTTAAAGCGTTGTTGCTCCTTGTGGTAGCTAAAGGCGGGTTCTTCGGCGGGTTCTTTTTCTTCCACCTTTGGCGACTGGCAATTGGAGAGGGAAACAAGGAGTGCTGCAACGATGGCAATCGAAGGATATGCTGATTTGAACATAATGGTTCTGGTTAATTCGCGGCAAAATTCACCAATAAAGTACAAAAAGTGTGAGGGAAATGCAATTATTTTCACAAAAATTCAGAGCTTAACTCATTGTTTCAACCTAACACCCTTTTATGCCCAATTGGTTCATCATTGCCAATCCTGCTGCCGGTGGAGGCCTGGTTCAAAAAAACTGGCCTGACATCGAAGCCGAACTCCAAAAGTTGAACATTCAATACGTTTCCAATTTCACCATAGGCCCGGGCCATGCCATCACTATGGTGCAGGAAGCCCTGACTGCTGGTTATCGCCACATCATTGCGATTGGGGGCGATGGTACCAATCACGAGGTAGTCAATGGCCTGATGTTGCAAAAAACGGTACCTGCCACCGAAGTGCATTACGGTTTGTTGCCTGTGGGAACGGGCAATGACTGGATTCGGACTTACGGTATTCCGAGCAACTGGAGGGATTGGTTGCCCCAATTGTTTTCGGCACCTTCGCGCTTACAAGACGTTGGTTTGGCTACCTATTGGTCGGGTGGCCAAAGACTGGAGCGTTTTTTTACCAACATCGCGGGCCTGTGTTACGATGCCTTTGTGGTCAAAACCATGGTGGAGAACCAGGTAAAAACCAACAATCGCTTCGTTTATTTGAGCTGGATTTTGCGCTGCTTGTTTGGTTTTACACCACCAAAATGCAGGATTGTGTTCAATGGCCAAAGCGTTGAAAAAGCTAGTTACACCATTAACGTTGGCATTTGTAAGTACTCGGGTGGGGGCATGCAGTTTGTTCCCCAAGCCATTCCCGACGACGGTTTATTGGGCCTGACGATTGCGGGTAAACTCAGTAAGTTGGGGGTGATGTTGGCAACCCCCAAGTTTTACGCAGGTACTGTTGGGGAGCACCCCAAGGTGGATTTGTATCAGACCAAAGAAGTGATAGTGGAAGCCGCTGGAGCTGATCCGGTGTATGTGGAAGCGGATGGGGAGTTTTTGGGGGAATGCCCGGCGGAGTTTAAAATATTGCCTGGGGCGATCAGGATAATAGCGCCGCTTTAGCTTAGGTGCCCCTTAAGTGCCTTAGGTTTCTTAGGTGGTGAAAAAATGGCATAGCTGCTTTTATTTCACCACCTAAGAAACCTAAGGCACTTAAGCATCACCTAAGGCGGGAATTACAAAGTCGCAAACTTCTCCTTCGGCACTGTACTCATTACTTCAATGTTGGTCAACTGCCGATTTCCACCCCGATCACCCGAAATCATAATTTTTCCGTGTTTCTGGTAATTGTTCCAGGGCGTAGACATACCTGGCTTTTCATCCGAAGCCTTGCGGAAGTGCTGCCAATGGGCCACCAAATGTGTACTCTTGTCCACATATACCAGGTAGCGGTTTTCGGGAGTCCGCCCTACATTTTCAAAGGTCAGTTCCAGTACATCCGAAGCCACTCCGGCCTCGGTGGGCATTTCCCCTTTGTACTTCAGGGTCACCCCGGAATCTTTCAACTTATAAGGCATCAGCAGCCAATAAGAGTCATTGATCCAAATTGATTTGGCCACTCCTGCGTATTTTTTGATGGAGTCTGTCTGGGTCATTACAGTACCCTTGTGTTTGATTTGACCCGTTTCTTTGTTCAAATCCACAATGTAGGTGCTATTGTCGCTAGGAATATCGATGCGGACCCGGCCCGCTTTTTTGTCCCACAACAAGGTTCTGCGCCCAAAAAAGTTCCAGGTGATGTAACGCGTAGCGTCCCAGGCTTTGCGGCCGCCCATGGCCTCCATCACTTGATCGGCAATGGCGACGGCTTTGGCATCCGAGCCCGCCGCATTGAATCCTTTAGCTGGCGGGTTTTGAGCAAAAATGCTCAAGGGTAAGAGGAATAATAGAATACCCCAGGTGATTTTTGATGACATTAGTTTAATTGTTGCGTTACGTAAAACATTGTAGAGACGCACGGCCGTGCGTCTCTACTGCGCCAGATTCTACTATCAAATCTAGAATCTGCCCTAAAATTACGCAGGGTTGCTCCCCTTATCCAAAAAATCCTGATAAGATTTCAACTCATCCCAGCGACCATCGGCAGCCAGGCCCGCCTGACGGGGCCAGGTAGCAGGTTTGGCCAGTCGGAAATTGTCGCCAGCGGCATCCAGGATTTCGTAGAGGCGTGCAACCGTGGTATTGGACAATTCATCCAAGGTATTGATGCCTGCCGCCTTGAGCAGGTCTTCAATTTTTGGACCAATGCCTTCCACGATTTTGAGGTCTTCCGGATTGTTGTTGAAGCCCAGGGCTTTTAAGGCCATGTCTTCAGCCTTGGAAGCGGAATCAAAATCCCCCGTGGTTTCTTTGCCACCATCCAGGAAGCGTTGGTATTCGATCAAAGCCGCCCATTGACCTTCAGCAGCCAGTTTGGCTTGTTGTGGCCAGGAGCTCGGATCCATCATTTTGTAAGCAGAACCTGCCGCTTCCAAAATTGGTTTGATTTCATCCGGCGATTTGCTGGCCAGGTCCGCCCAAC
>JAAFHQ010000694.1 GCA_013298445.1 Chitinophagales bacterium
GCAAAAATAACATCTGGCTGTATCCCACCGGGATCATCAGTGTAATTTGTTCTTCCATCTTGTTCTTCCAGTCTAGACTCTACGCTGAGACCCTTCTGCAAGGATATTACCTCTTGATGAGCATCTACGGATGGGCCAATTGGGGCAACCAATCTGGTTCCGGTGCTTCTCAAATCACCCGCAGCGAGCAGCAGGAAAAATGGATCACCTGGGGCATTGCCCTCTTGGGTTGGGGCCTGCTGTATGGCGTACTCAGCAAGTTCACCGATTCGGACGTACCAATCCTTGACGCACTTGTATCCTCCACTGCCTGGGCAGGAATGTGGTTGCTGGCCAAACGCAAATTGGAAAACTGGATTTGGCTCAATGTTTCCAATCTGGTAGCGATCCCGCTGTTGTTGTACAAGCAGTTGTACCTATTTTCTATTTTGACCCTGGTTCTGTTTGTGGTGGCGATTTTTGGTTATTTGGATTGGAAAAAAACACTCAATACCTCCAATGAATAAGATCAATGTGCTTGATGCTGTGATGGCGGAAAAGGCTGAAGTACTCGGCTGCCTTCCACCCGAATGGCTGGAGCTGATCTACAAGGAAAAGTGGTTCAAACTCTTTGTGCCAGCGCATTTGGGTGGATTGGGCTATACCTTACCCGAAGCACTCCGGATTGAAGAAAAACTGGCCTATGCTGATGGCAGTCTGGGCTGGACGGTTACACTTTGTGCTGGCGCGGCTTGGTTTGTAGGGCTTATCGAGGATTCTTTGCGCAACACCATTTTTACCGACCCTAAACTTTGCCTTGCTGGCAGTGGATTTGTAGGTGGAAAAGCTGATCGGGTAGGGGACCAATATTTCATTAAAGGTCATTGGACTTACGCTTCTGGAGCATTGCATGCTTCTCATTTTACCGCGAATTGTGCACTCTTCGAAAATGGAAACCCCATCCTCGACGCCAAGGGCAATCCAGCGGTCAAAGCCTTTATTTTGGACAAAACGGAAGTAAAAATCCTCGACGGCTGGAACTACATGGGTATGATTGCTACGGGTAGTCATGCTTTTGAGGTAGAGCAACTCTATGTTCCCCTGAACCGCTGTTTTGACATTGATCCTGCCAAAGCTCAGTTGCCCGACCTGGTTTTTCAGTATCCTTTTTTACAATTTGCTGAAGCTACATTGGCGGTGAATATTTTGGGGATTTCCCGGCACTTGCAAGAACTGATTGCTGCGGCTTTTTGGAAGCGAGATGCCTATCGAAAATACTCCGAACGGCAGCGAAAGTATTTTCAGCAAATTGTAGCCAAGCAAAAAGATAGATTGGAAAGCGCCAGGCGTGCCTTTTATGATTCCATTGAAAATTCCTGGGCTGAGTTGGAAACAAAAAGAGCAATTAACCCGGCGACACTAAAGAAAATAAGCCGATTCAGCCGCAAACTCACCCAGGTCTGTCGAGAAACCAATGCAAAACTTTATCCTTTTGCTGGACTGGAGGCTGCTCAAACCCATACTGAACTCAACCGGGTTTGGCGGGATTTTAATACGGTGAGCCAGCATGCTTTGTTGGTTTTTCCTTTTTGAGGGGAAGGCTTGCGCAACGGAAGCCCCGCTAGGGGCGCAATATGGGTAGAAAACAACAGCCCCGATGTTTTTCCGAGTCCCGTAGGGACGAAATGTGGGTATTTAGATGGTTATGATACCCACATTTCGTCCCTACGGGACTCGGAGAAACTCTGAAAATTACCATTTACTACCCATATTGCGTCCCTACGGGACTTATGGCCATGCTTTTAATAAAGCCATATATGCCTGATGCGCTTTACGGCAGCTTCAAAAACTCTTCAAAAGGTTTGATGGACACGGCCGCCAACTGATTTTGAGTCAACAACTCATTCAATTTGGCCACATGTTTTCCCTTTAATTTTTGTAGCTCGGTTTTGGCAGTATTGAACTCTGCCTCCATGCGTTTGAGGTTGGCTAACTCATTGGCCGATGGTTTGTACAAACTGAAGGCCAATTTGCTGAAGAGACTAGCCAGGTGTTCCCGCAATTGAGGCTCACCTGCCGACACGTAGTTGTCCCCCGTAGTAACGACCAAAGTTTCTTTCAATTTGTTGAAATCCGCCAACATCGGAGTAAGGGTACTGGACAAACTAGAGTTTTTGGCCATTAGTTGTTTGGCTCCGTTGATGCTTTCATCCAACTCATAAACCAGGTAGGCCAAAGCCTGAGTCATGTCAAAAACTTTCTGCACCGTTAGTTCTTTCAGTTTGCGATCCTCCAGGGTAATGGCGGACTTTGGATCGTAGGAAATATCCCAATCGTGGGTGTAAGTCTCTGTGCTTTTTTGAACCACAATTTTGTATTTCCCGGCAGGGATTGGCGCAGGTGTAGCCCCTTCGCGGCTGATGGTTTGGCCTTTGGCGATTTTGGGTACTTTGCCCGTATAGGCCCACTCAACTATGTTGATGCCCTTGGACTTGCCCGGGGTTATTTCATGTACTTTTTGCCCGGCAGCGTTTTGGATTTCCATGGTGAATTTCCCCAGGCTATGGCGCTTTTTGAGGTAATAAACGATTTGCCCCGCCTTGGATGGATTGGGGCCTACGAATTGGGTTTCACCAGCGGTACCACCAAAGCTACTTTCTTCGTACATGATCGCTGGACGATTTTTGAAAAAGTGCAAATCTTTGGCCAACACTTCATCATTGATTTGCCGCAATGGGCTGATGTCGTCCAGAATAATGACCCCTCGGCCGTGGGTACCCATGACCAGGTCATTGGTTTTGCGCTGAATTTCAAGGTAGTGAACGGCTACTGCTGGCATGTTGTTGGTGAATTTATACCAGCTTTTTCCTCCATTCATGCTGATGTACAAGCCAAACTCGGTTCCCAAAAAGAGCAAGTTTGAATTGACAAAATCCTCCTGGATGTTGCGAGCAATTCCCTCAACGTCCGGGGTCAGCACGGAAGTCCAGGTCGCACCAAAATTGGTGGTTTTGTAAGCATAAGCTTGCATGTCTCCGTGGGAATGTCCATCAAAAACGGCATAGGCGGTTCCCTTGTTAAAACTGCTGGCTTCGATGTGGTAGCACCAGGTTCCAGCGGGTAATCCGGGCAAGTTGGTATTGACGTTTTTCCAGGTTTTGCCCGCGTCCTGGGTGACTTGTACGTTGCCATCATCGGTGCCTACCCAAATGACTTTTTCATCCAGCGGTGATTCAGCAATGGTGAAAATGGTGCAATGGTTTTCCGCACCAGAGTTGTCGGTCGACAAGCCCCCCGAGTTTCCTTGACTGGTTTTTTTGGGATCATTAGTGGTGAGGTCTGGCGATATTTTGACCCAGGTATCACCCATGTCGTCGGATTTGTGCAAAAACTGGCTGCCCATGTAAAGCCGATCCGGGCGAAGGGCACTGGTCGCCATGGGAGGATTCCAGTTCCAGCGCAATTTGGGGTCGCCAATCACAGGTAGAGGCTGGATGACACGGATTTTATTTTTCTCCAGGTCGGTCCGCCAAACATTTTCAGCGCCCTGCATTTCTGAATACACGATTCGCTTGGTCGGGTGGGGTAGTGCCCGGAACCCATCGCCAACCCCAATCAACTGCCAATCACGTGCTTCAATACCACCAGGTGAGGAGGAGGGGCCATACCAGGTGTTGTTGTCCTGCAAACCACCATAAATGTTGTAAGGCTCCTGATTGTCGACACTAACGTGATAATACTGAGAAACGGGCAGGTTTTCTACAATTTCCATCGTGGTTCCGCCATTCCAGGAACGATACACGCCACCGTCGGTACCACAAAACATCCGATCGGAGTCGTTGATGGAAAATACGATGTCGTGGATGTCGGAGTGCATGGCACCCAGGTTGCGGAAGGTTTTACCTCCATCGCGCGAAATCGAGCCGGAAAGCCCACCTTTGGCAATAACCTCCGGGTTG
>JAAFHQ010000701.1 GCA_013298445.1 Chitinophagales bacterium
GTCTTTATTTTGTTGTAATTTTAAGCAAGATTCAAGATCAAGTTTTAAGGCACCAATACTTTGATATCGCTGATGGGGGTCTTTTTCTAATAATTTACCCAAAATGAGCAGTAGAGGCTGAAAATATTCCTTTTCATCTTCTGCCGAAAATACGACCTTTTGTGATACGTGGGCATTGAGCCAGGCGCGTGAATCCTGAGCAGGGAACACTGGCCTTTTGAACAGGGTTTCAAAAAATATACAACCCAGAATGTACAAATCAGACCGCAAGTCGGTATGAATTGGCACTATGCCCGATTGCTCAGGGGGCAAATAGGGCAATTGAAATTCTATAATAGAAAAAGTAGATGTTTTAAAGGCAATCTCCCGACTGTACTGGGCCATTTCCAAATCCAATAAAGTTATTTCCTGCAGTTGTTTATTCAGCGCGATTGAGCGGGGAGTAAAGCGGCGGCAACAAATTCCAGCACTGTGAAGGGCATTTAACGCTTTGCTGATTTTTAAAAACAAGCCAATTTGTTCATAAAAACTAAAATGCTCAAAATTCAAATCACACCACAATATGGATAGCTCTTTAAATTCAAAAACCATATATAAATATTCCCCTTCAACCCCCATATCAAGGGGCTTTAACGTATACGGACTTTCGGCCTCCATCAACAGCCGCATCTCGTGGGCCCAATGCTCGAACTGATGGGCTACCAATTGTTTTGCCTGAGTCCATTTTAGAATTACTTCCTCTTGATTTTGATCAAGCCCTAATGCGTACTCGGCAACGTCACTTTTAAATAAGGTTCTGGTAATGGGGTATATCCCAATTTTTTTAAGGGGATTGGTACTCATTTTATTGATTGGTGTTTTGGGAATCTTATTGCTATTGTTTCATTCTGGAGTAGACATGTTCGTGCATAAAAACCCGAATTTCGTCTGCAAAGTCTTTCTTGCTAAATGATTGCAACACTTGTTCGTAGTCCTCTTGCACATCATACGACCAAGCCGGTTGCACTTTTTGAGGATTGGGCAGCCAGACAGAATGAATCGTAAAGGCAAAACTCAGGGCCTCATTGCTCAATTTGCATACTGGCCCCTTGCTCAGCTGGGCGGCGTCAAAAATCCAAATCTCCCGTTTATAGGAATATGGATCTTCGGGCACTTCTTGAACAACCACAGTACAAACAATGTAACCATACAATTCCTTAATTACTCCTTCTGATGGATCCTTTTTAGGTACAAACTGGATACTGCGGAGGTACTGATCATGGGTAAAGTAATAATAATCCTCCAGGGTCATCGTCTGGGTATTTTGCCTTACAATAGAGAAAGGAATACCGTTTTCAGTATATTTTAAAACATCGATTGGTTTGATTAAATTGGACTCTTCTTCATACATCTTGTAAATATAATGAGTTAAAATCTGATAGTCAAGTCCATACATTTGCCAAAAAATATAAGGAATTTCATCAACAACGGTATCCGGTGCCAAAAGTTGGTAATAGGTGTGCAATCCGATGCCCCAGGTATTGGGGCCTAATTGCTGAAAATCCTCTTTGACACCTTGCACTTTTTCCAATTCCAGGGGCTCACAAATTAATTTCATTGATTTGAGTTCTGCCTCAATCGAATCATCAGGTCTGGTTCTGACTTTTATTTTTAGTTTGCCTATTTTACTGACATCCATTTCGCCTATCGTAGGCAGGCCTACAGCATGCGGATCTACTTTTTCATCTGGATCAATGGCCAATCGATCATAGTTCCTTACCCACTCTGCCGCACACAAAGAACTGTTGTGAGCCGTGTGCAGGGTGATCGTTCGATTGGGGTTCCGGTAATTGACCGAAAAATGCACGGTTTCTTCTTTTGGAACACGAACACATGCCGCCTTTACCGTTGAGACATCGGGGGTCAAATCACTGCGCCGAACAATGTAAACATTGGTGTAGCCCTTGAGTTTGCTGCGCCAAAAATTGCGTAAAAAACGACAAATCAAGGTCCAGGGCTTACGGAAATAAGGAATCAAAAGATCCATCGAGATTTTAAAAGAGGAGTCGATAAAAACAAAATAGTCCTCGGTAATTCCCGTCTGGTGCATACTTTCGGCAATCCTAATGTCGTCACCTTGTGGATCTTTTACTCTCCAGGATTGAATCTGCCCGTCTGCCCCACGTTTCAATACAAAAACAGCGTTTTCATTGAGCGACCATTCGTCAACTTTTATTTCTTCATCTAGGATAGGACTTTTCTGCAATCTTTTTTCAAGCTTGTTGATTAATTGATGTTGTCTTTTTTCTTTTTGATCGTGGTCGGCGTATTTTTCACCAGCTTGCCATAAGTCTAAAAATTCGTCAAATAAATTGTTGACGTACTGCAAAAAAGACTCCACCTGATCGCCACGGATTGCAGATTTAGGGGGCCGCATCATGTTGAGCAAACTCTTGGTGTAATTGACGCTAAAAAACTCAGCGGTACGAGGATCATAGGCGGGATGCGCCGTTGAGGCAATCATTGGGAAAACGTATTGCATCATCGGGAAATATTGGGTTCTCCAGTCTGCATTGTTGCCCAAAGGATGATACAACTGCAAGCCATGTGGATCAAACTCATAGGGCCGCCCCGTATCAAAAGTAGCCAAAAGCCGGTCCACCTCTTCGCCCGGAAGCCGGATGGGCAACATGGCTGTATTGAGCTGATTGCGCACCCCAAAAAACCTCGACAAACGGGAGATTCCAATATTGAAAAAACCCTTCTTGTAATAATGGTGATCTGAGGGTACCGTACTTACCACTTCATCTGCAAGGTAGCAGGGCGGTTTCAAGATCTGTGCAGAAATATTGGCTTGCCCCGCCTGCGAAAAATCAATTTTCAAAATCATGCCATCGCCGTTGAACACCGGGGAGCCTTCTTCCTGCCCTTCCGGGTAGGGCAATCCTCCAGATTCAATGGTTCCAACGGGAGATGAAAAATAGACTGCCCCATAAATGTCCAGCGGCAACTCGCCCATGATGACTTGCAGAGGCAGATCAGCATACTCCTGACGACTTGCGCCAGTTAAAGTTTTTTTGTGAGGGGATGGAGGGGTCATGGCAAAATGTTTGCTTAAAAATACACATAATAAAATTCATCCTTTATCATCATTTGTGGGTAATTCGCCGATATTTTGCTGTTTTTGTTGGCTATTTAACTTGAGGGCGCTAGAATTCTGCTAACTTTCATAAAAAACAGCGCATCATGTATACCAAAAACCTTGTGGCACTTCGCCCATTCCTCCTCTTTTGTGTCCAAAAGTTAGGGATGGGTTTAATCGTATTGGTCCTTTTTCAGACTTCAGGTCTGGCTCAAAACGCCCAGCAATGGACCAAAGACGGCAACTCCTACTGGACACCCGAAAAAGGGGAAATTGTACAATATACCCTGCCCGAACAAACCCGCAGTGTGATTGCTACTACAGCCATGCTTACCCCCGCGGGCAAAACCGAGGCACTACGCCTGCGCTCCATCCGCCCCTCCGCCGACAACCGCAAGGTATTGATCTACACCAATTCCGTCCGGGTTTGGCGTGCCGACACCCGGGGCGATTATTGGGTACTGGATCTGGACAAAAAGACCCTGGTACAACTGGGGGCCAACTTGCCCGTTTCTTCGCTGATGTTTGCCAAGTTTTCGCCCGATGGCAGCAAGGTGGCCTTTGTGAGCAAACACAACCTGTACGTCCAAACCCTGGCCGACAACAAGGTCACGCAACTGACCAAAGACGGCACCGACAAAATCATCAATGGCACCTTCGACTGGGCTTACGAAGAAGAATTTAGCTGCCGCGACGGCTTCCGCTGGAGCCCCGATGGCAACAACATCGCCTACTGGCAAATCGACGCCAGCAACGTGAAGTACTTCCTGATGATCAAC
>JAAFHQ010000696.1 GCA_013298445.1 Chitinophagales bacterium
AGTTTTGGTTTCAGTTTCGCTCAAATCGGAAACCATTGCGACGCCAGAAACGGTGAGTGCAGCCTTGAAAAAAGTGCTAAATCGGGCAGATCTGGAATTGACTCACCTTAAAACCTTCCATATCCCCGAATCTTTACCTATTGTGGAGGATTTGCGTTACGCCATCCCGAGCACCCAATATGCGCTGAACAACAACATCATTTTGGCAGGAGATCAGCTATTGAATGCGTCCCTGGATGCGGCGATGCGGAGTGGGAGAGATGCGGTGGCGAATGTGTGATTTTCCCCTCGGGATTTGTTGTTATTTTGGGTGATATCTGCTACTTTGGGTACTCTAAAACCTCAATTTATGTCCAGCACAACACCCTCCAAAACCAAACTTTGGCTCAAACGCCTTGGCATCGGCGGTTTCCTTTTTTTCCTGATCAAAGGATTGATTTGGTTGGGGGTGTTTTTGGTGGTGTTTTTTCAAAAATGCAACTAAAGATCTTTCTCCGGCCCTGCCAAATCCAGAATCATTATCTTCTGCCAAATCTTATTCGACAGCCCTTGCGTCAAGGATTCAATGTCATTCACCGCATTCAACACCACCGGGTCATCGAGGAATTGTACGTGCAAGGCCGCCAGTTTGCTGGTCAGCGAGAGCATTTCCGAGCAGTATTCCAGATAGCGGGTCAATTGATAGGGCGTCATGGTGCGCTGAGGAGAAGACTCGGTAGGTTTGAAACTGGTACCAGCCAGAATGATGGCGGGGTCTTTGGTCAATTGGTGCATGTCCACCACGTGGGCCAAACTGCGCAGTGCATGCAGCGAACGCAAGGCGAGGCTGCGTTTGTAGCGCATTTCAATGCTTCCCAAAAAGAAGATTGCGATGGATAAAAAGATGATTTCGTTGATGCCTGCTTCCAGTCCTTGTAAAAAATCACTCCAGCCGTTGGTTTCGTGGGACAGCTTTTGTACACTTTGCCAGGCCAGAACCGTCACGACTACTACCAAAGTAATGATGGAAACCGCCGTCAGAATGCGCAATGCCCACATCGGTTGGTGCAAACGCGGGTAGATGTGAATGCCGTATTGTCCCAATTCCGTTAATTCTTTACTCACCTTACCCAGTCCGGCCTCAGGAAATCGTTCTGCAATCCGCGCTTGCAATTTGCGCAGCGTGATCATCAGCATGTCCGGGCGCAGTTCGCTAAACTTGCCTTTGGGTAAGGGTTGATCCCATTCTTTGCCGAGTAGCCAGGTGATCCAGCGCATCCGTGTAGAGCTTAAGGGTTAAAAGTAAAGGCATCGCCATCCTGCAAGAAAGCAAATTTTTGCCGAAAACGATCCTGATCTGCTTTGGATAGGGTAGCGGTGTACACATCCTCCGTGTGCGAAACCCGGTACAAAACCTCTCCCGCATAATCGTGCAGCACGGTATCGCCGGAATATTGAATGCCTTTGCCGTCGGTACCGACACAATTTACACCTATAGTATATGCTTGATTCTCGATGGCACGGGCGGTCAACAACTGCTGCCAGGCATAACTGCGGATTTCCGGGAAATTCGCCACGTACAGCAGCAAATCATAAGCCTGGGTATTGCGGCTCCACACCGGGAAGCGCAAATCGTAACAAATCAGGGGCATAATCCGCCAGCCCTTCCATTCTACGATCAAATGTTTTTGCCCTGGAGTGTAATGTTCATGCTCCCCGGCCAACGTAAACAAGTGCCGCTTATCGTAGGTGTAAAGCTGCCCATCGGGCTGCATCCAGACCAGGCGGTTGAAATACTGGCCGTTTTCGGTGGCGATAAAACTCCCGGTGATGGCCGCCTGCTTGCTGCGGGCTTGCTCTGCCAGCCACTGCATGGTCGGCCCATCCATTGGTTCAGCCAGGGTTTCCGGGCTCATGCTGAAACCCGTAGTAAACATCTCAGGCAATACAATCAAATCGGTCGGCTCTTGTAGCGCCGCCAGTTTTTCGCTGAAATAGGCGCGATTGGCTTCCGGGTTTTCCCAGTTTAGCCGTGCCTGAATAAGGGTTACGAACATGGTATTTAAGGTTAGAGTTGAGGAGTTGAGGAGTTGAGAAGTTGAGGCTACCGCAGAGACTTAAACAAAGGCCTTGTCAAAATCGCTCGCGGTAGCCTCAACTTCTCAACGCCTCAACATCTAAACTAATCTACAATCATTTCCACCCGATCGAGTTCCTGTTGGCGGATATTGGTCGGCAATTCCCGGAACTCGTATTGTTGGTTGCGCAATTTGGGCTCAAAACCAGCCTCACTGATGGCATCCTGAATACCCTGGGCCGTAAAGCGGAATCGTGCACCGGCAGCCGAAACCACATTCTCTTCAATCATGATGCTGCCAAAATCGTTGGCACCAGCGTGCAAACAGATTTGTGCTACCTGTTTACCCACGGTTAGCCAGGAAGCCTGGATGTTGAGCACATTGGGCAACATGATGCGGCTGATGGCAATCATGCGCACATATTCATCCCCCGTAACGGTGTTGCGGGCGCGTTTGAGTTTTTTGAGAATGGTGTCCTCATCCATGAATGGCCAGGGAATGAAGGCCAGAAAACCCTTGGCATCGGCTGGTTTTTCTGCTTGCACCTCGCGGATTTTGACCAGGTGCTCCATCCGCTCCAGGTTGGTTTCGATGTGGCCAAACATCATCGTGGCCGAGGTGGTGAGGTCCAATTGGTGCGCAGCCCGCATGACGTCGAGCCATTCCTGAGCACCACATTTGCCTTTGGAAATGAGGCGGCGCACGCGGTCGTCCAAAATTTCAGCCCCGGCCCCGGGCAAACTGTCCAAGCCCGATTCTTTCAGCGCTTTCAACACTTCGTAATGCGTCGACTTGGCCAACTTCGTGATGTGAGCCACTTCGGGTGGCCCCAAAGCGTGGAGTTTCAAATTGGGGTACAAGGATTTGAGCTCACGAAACAATCCCGTGTAATACTCCAAGCCCAAGTCGGGGTGATGGCCACCTTGCAATAGTAGCTGCTCCCCCCCAAAGGCAAAGGTCTCTTCAATTTTTTGCTTGTATTCCTCTATCGAAGTCACGTACGATTCTCCGTGCCCCGGACGGCGGTAGAAGTTACAAAATTTACAATTGGCCAAACATACGTTGGTCGTATTGGAATTCCGATCGATGATCCAGGTTACATGATTGCCCGGCACTTGTTTGCGCCGCAATTGGTGCGCTACGTACATCAAATCGGCCGTAGGGGCTTGTTCAAACAGGAACTGACCTTCCTCGGCGGACAAAAATTCGAAGCGCAGCGCTCTTTGCAATAATTCTTCAGTATGCATGGACAATGGTTTGCTTTGCAAAAGAACAAAATTACAAAACCCTGGTTTTACTACGAGGGTTTTATTTTTCATTTTTTTCTGAAAACTGTGAAAAATAAAAAATTAAACTGTAGCTGTACAAAAACTGTTCAGAATCAAAAACATTGCTTATATTTGCACCCAAGTTGGAAAAAGCACTTCAAAAGAGGGAATCACACATGGTTCCCTCTTTTGCGTGTTAGGGCCTCATACTTTGCTTTAAAAAAGCATTACCAATGAAAACCGTATGATTACCGAACAGATTGAAGCACTCTTACAGGAAAAATTTCAGGAACCAGAATTCGCGGATTGTTTTACAGTCGAAATCAAACTGGAAGGCGGCAAGCAGCTGGAAGTTTTTGTCGATAGCGATTCGGGAATTACCCTGGAAAAGTGCCAACGCATCCACCGCTTTTTGGAATCCCATCTGGATACCAATGGTTGGTTGGGCGAAGATTATGGGCTGGATGTTTCCTCACCAGGAATTTTTCGCCCACTGAAGTTTGCCCGGCAGTATACCCGCAACCTTGGCCGCACCCTTGAGGTACAACTCACTGAAGGCGAAGGCAAAACCGGTATTCTGAAAACCGTGAACCCCGAATCCATTGTTCT
>JAAFHQ010000697.1 GCA_013298445.1 Chitinophagales bacterium
GAGAAACAGTAGCCTTGTTTTTGTCCGACCAACGCACGCCCAATATGCTGGGCGTGGAGTTTCTGGAACAAGCCAAAACGTATTTTCCAGAAGCCAAACTGGTGCTGCTCACCGCCTATTCGGACACCGAAGCAGCCATCCGCGCCATCAACAACGTTGGGCTGGATCACTACCTGATCAAACCCTGGGATCCGCCCAGCGAAAAACTCTATCCGGTCATTGACAAACTCCTGGATCAATGGCAAAACAACTACATTCCTGAATTCCACGGCATCCGATTGATTGGGTACCAATACGTTCCAAAGTCGCACGAAATCAAGGATTTTTTGGCTGGGAACCTCTTTCCTTACCAATGGCTCGACATTGAAAATGATGAAAGAGCCCAGGAATGGCTGGCCCTCCACAACCTGGAAACGAAAGATTTACCCGTAGTTTTATTGGAGGACGGCACTCCCTTGGTAAATCCCGATATCACTGAATTGGCCTCTAAACTGGGCCTGGCTACCCAGGCTACGCAGGAAACTTACGACGTAGTCATCATTGGCGCAGGGCCTGCTGGTTTGGCCGCGGCAGTATATGGTGGCTCGGAGGGGCTGAAGACCTTGCTGATTGAACGTAGGGCTCCCGGGGGGCAGGCTGGCACAAGTTCACGCATTGAAAACTACCTCGGTTTTCCCGATGGATTGAGTGGTTCCGATCTTACCCGTCGGGCCATTACGCAGGCTACCCGCCTGGGTGCTGAGTTTTTATCTTCAACGGGAGTGGATAAAATTGAGATTGAAGGCAATTACAAAAAACTGACCCTCCGGGATGGCAACCAGATCAACACCAAAAGTGTGATCATTGCGACTGGGGTGGATTACCGCAAATTGCCCGCCAAAGGTGCCGATCAATTCACCGGAGCGGGGGTGTATTACGGTGCAGCTACCACTGAGGCCAATGCCTGTCGCGACAAACAAATTTATGTGGTCGGCGGCGGCAACTCTGCGGGGCAAGGCGCTGTGTACCTGTCCCAATTTGCCAATAAAGTCCACATCGTCATCCGCCGCGAAGACCTCACGGCTACCATGTCTTCTTACCTGATCGACCAAATCAAAGCCATTCCCAACATCGAAATTTTGGGCAAAACCGAGGTCATCGAAGCCCTGGGACACGAATCCCTGGAGTGTATCGTACTGGAAAACGTGGAAACCAAAGAGACCCGCCAAGTCAAGGCAGATTCCTTGTTCATCTTCATCGGCACCCGCCCCGCTTCAGAGTGGCTGCCTTCTAATATCCTCATGGACGACAAAGGTTTCATCGAAACGGGCAAGGAGCTCAAACAATATCCCCAATTCAAATCGATCTGGAAACGCCAGCGGGAACCCTTCTTGTTGGAGACCTGCCAGCCCGGCGTTTTTGCCGCCGGGGATGTACGCGCCGGAGCGATGAATCGGGTGGCTTCGGCAGTGGGTGAAGGGGCGATGGCGATTAAGTTTGTGCATGAGTATTTGGCGGAGGTGTAAGCCATTAGAATTTGTATTTCTAATGATTCTTTAACATAACGGGAGTTTTGAATTTATTAATTTTTTTCCCCAGAGTTTCTCAGAGTAAACCACAGAGTTTCACAGAGTTCAATTAGTTTTTAGGAGTTTTGCCACCTCTGGTGGCTGGAGGTCGAGTATGATTAAAGTCTGATTGTTAGTCATTTAGTGTTCATTTAGTGCGCCTCTGAGTACTCTTAGCCACCGATAGCAACGAGCGGTGAATAGTAATGCCAAAAGTTTTTTCGCAGCTTCGCTGCTTGATTTTTTGTAACCGCGACGACGCGACGGCGCGACGATTCATTTGGCTGCGCCAAATGAGCGACGCAAAACGACGTGAAAGTGTGCGAAGCACACGTCGCGTCGCGTCGTCGCGGTTATAAAACATTTGGCGGTAGCCAAATCAAAAAAATTGCTTCTCTAAAAGAATGTATTACTTTTTAGCGCTCGAAGCTAAAGGTGGCCTAAACTCTGAGAAACTCTGTGTTTACTCTGAGAAACTCTGCGGTAAAAAATGTGGTGATTTAACCGCTTTCGCAGCTTGGCCTCTCAAAAACTCAGGATGCTTATTTTTAATTCCTAAGGTGCCCCTTAAGTGCCTTCAGTTTCTTAGGTGGTGAAAAAGAAAAAACCTGCGAAGCAGGCCATTTCCCCCCACAACTCAGCCCCCCACAACTACAATTCAATGTCTTTTTGCCACAGCTCAGCAGCTTTTGCTGTCTAAGCCAATAAGTTAGCCTTAACTTTATGGCAGATTCACCCAAACATTGAATTGTAGTTGATCATGAAAACACCAAGGTCCCCACTCATCCGTGGAATCATCCGACTGTTCCTTTTCCCACTACTGTTTTTGCCCCTGATCGTTGCGGGGCAGTCCAATCCGCTGGATGCCTACATTCAGGAAGCCATCCAAAACAGCCACGCGCTGAAAGAAAAGCAATTTGTGCTGGAGCGCAACCTGCTGGCGCTGGAAGAAGCCAAGCGACTGTATTATCCCACCGTCAATTTGAACGGGGCCTATACCCTGGCAGCGGGTGGACGTCGACTAGAATTCCCCGTTGGGGATTTGCTGAACCCGGTCTATTCCACCCTCAATCAAATGACCAACAGCAACCAGTTTCCCCAGATTGATAACGTCAACGAGTTGCTGGCCCCCAATAATTTTTACGACATCAAGGTGCGCACCCAGCAGCCCATCATCAATGCCGAAATCAAGATCAACCGCAGCATCAAAAATGCCCAGGTATCCCTCCAGGAAATCGACATGCAGGTGTACCGCCGGGAGTTGGCCAAAAACGTAAAACTGGCCTACTACCAATACCTTCAGGCGCGGGAAGCGGCCCAGATTTACCAAAATGCAACCCAATTGCTCCAGGAAAGCAAACGGGTCAATGAAAGCCTGGTGCGCAACGACAAAGCCATTCCCAGCGTGATCACCCGCACCAATTCCGAGATTGCCGCCGTAGAAGCCCAGGCCGTGGAAGCCCGCAACCAACAGCGCAATGCCGCAGCCTACTTCAACCACTTGCTGGGCCGCAGCCTCGATCAACCCATTGCCATTGATACCATCCAAATAGTTCAGGGGGGCGACCGTATTTTAGTGAGCGAACAGGAAGGTCGCCCCTTTATTTTGGAAAACCGCGAAGAAATCGCCCAGCTGAACAAAGCCCAGGAGATCAACCAACTGGTGGTGAACCTGGAAGAAACCTACCGCAAACCCAAATTGGGGGCACAACTCGACGTAGGTTCCCAAGCCTTCGGCCTGGACGTAGGCCCTTACGCGCTGCTGGGCATTTCCCTCGAAATCCCGCTCTGGACGGCCAACCGCAACAAGTTACAAGTGCAACAAGCCGCCAGCAATGTCAGTGCAATGAACGAACAAATTGCGCAGGTCAAAGACCAGATTCAACTCCAAATCCGGGTTGCTCAAAACGCAGTTCAAGCCGAGCAGGAAATACTGAAAAGTTATGACACCCAACAGGACGCCGCCCGCCAGTACTACCGCGATACCTTTCGCCGCTACAAAGAAGGGGTGACCAGTTACATCGAATTGCTCGACGCCCGTACCCAGGTCACCAACCTCGACGTGCGCCGTTCCATCGCCTACTACAACGTGCTGATGCGCAAAGCCGAACTGGAACGCGCCCTGGCAGCTTATCCAATTAACAAATAAAAATAAGGCTCCGATCAGGAAGGCCACTACAATATTCATTGCCATGAAAATTCACCATTTTTCCCTAGTACTCTCCTTGTTGATTTTGGCAGCTTGTGGCAAAAAAGACCACAGCGCCGAGACCAACAAACCCGCACCCGACACTTCAATTCCCGTAAAAGTTGTGGACGTCAGCAGCGAAGTCATCTCCGTACCCGTACAAGTTTCGGGGATCGTTTCGGCGTCCAATGAGG
>JAAFHQ010000007.1 GCA_013298445.1 Chitinophagales bacterium
GTTTCAATAATGTCTTTTATGGCTTGTGAAACTGAAATAGTTGAACGTTTGGACGAATTCAGCTTCGAAACGGGAGGTTATATGCGTACCGTTGAATTCCCTATTCCAGCCTACAACGTCAGCAAGGCCAATATGGCGGGCACCAAAATGACGGTTACGCTGGAGGCAGTCACTGCCAATTTTGGCGCTGAATTTTCAGCCTATGATTTGGTCGTCCGTTTTGTTGACAAAACCGCAGCGAATGGCACCAACAATAAAACTGATGTTGCGCTGAAGTCACTTGCGGCAAGTTCATTTACTCCTGATGGAACCACCAAGTATCCACGCCAGAGCATGTCAATCACTGGCAAAGAGCTTCAGGATGCTTTGAAGTTGACCGACGCCGAAATGGCCAAAGGGGATCAGTTTGAGGTTCGTGGAACTATGAAACTGACTACAGGCAGAAGCTTTAATGCTGCCAACTCAAGCCCTGATATTACGGGTGGTGCATTTTACAATTCACCATTTTTGTATCGGGTGAATGTCATCGATTAATAACTTTTGTTAAATAATTTGGAAATGGAGTGCTTTTTAAGCGCTCCATTTCTATTTTTGCAGAGTTTTATCTTTTTGTCTGCCAAATTGCAGATGTACATCAGCGTCAATATGCTCAGGCAGCCCTAAGTCAGATCCAAACGTTTACCAGTTTCCAGCGATTATCTTGCAACGTATTTATCCCTTGAACATTACTGCTCTAAACACAATGTCTATACCAGGTTCAAACCTGACTGGATACTTTTTGACATTCAATAAAATCAAATTCATTGGTATGAAACAACACTTACTGGCT
Organism: Chitinophagales bacterium; assembly: GCA_013298445.1. Taxonomy (GTDB): domain Bacteria; phylum Bacteroidota; class Bacteroidia; order Chitinophagales; family Saprospiraceae; genus Haliscomenobacter. Next base: position 830 of record JAAFHQ010000007.1, read on the forward strand.
TTACTGCTGATGCTCTGTGGAGCAACGGTTGCCTTCGGACAGTTGACCATCAGCGGAAAAGTAACCGACCGGGATGGCGAAGCACTGATTGGCGCCAGCGTAATGGTAAAAGGTACAACCAACGGGACTGTATCTGATATTGACGGGAAATTTAAACTCAGTGCAGCAGGCGACGCCACCCTCGTTGTCTCTTACACAGGGTTCTCTACCTTGGAAGTGGCCGTCAACAACCAAACTGATATCACCATCACCATGCAGCCAGGTATCGACCTTACCGAAGTGCTGGTAACAGGTTATGGTACGGCCATCAAGCGGGAACTGACGGGTAACATCGCCAAAATCCGCACCGAGGACATCAAGGACATGCCCGTAACCAGCTTTGACCAAGCTATGCAAGGCAAAGCTGCTGGGGTACAAATCACCTCTGGTAACGGTAAATTGGGCCAGGCCGTACAAATTCGGGTACGTGGCCAGTCGTCGGTATCCGCTTCCAACGAGCCCTTGATTGTGATTGATGGGATACCTGCTACAACAGCGGACCTGGGTTCATTTGGTGGAGCCACCAACCCACTTGCCGATCTGAACCCACAAGACATTGCATCCATCGAAATCCTGAAAGACGCTTCCGCTGCTGCCATCTATGGTGCGCGTGCGGCCAACGGTGTAGTGCTGGTAACCACCAAGCGTGGTAAAACTGGTCGTACCAGCGTTAATTATGGTTTCCAGTATGGCGAGAGCAATCCTGCCCGTCAATTGGAATTCCTGAATACCGAGCAATACCTGAAATTGTATCGCCAGGCCGCAGCGAATGCCGACCGGATCGATGGACTTGAGCCATCTGACCCATCCTCAGCTGCCGCCTACATGGAAGACTTTTTTGTTACCCAGAGTTTGGGTACATTGGGTACCGATCGTGCGGAGGACACCAAGTGGGGTGATCTTGCCTACCAGGACGCACCAATGCAACAGCATGACCTGAACATTTCAGGTGGTAATGAAAAAACCACCTTCTACATGTCAGGCCAATGGTTTGACCAAAAAGGTATTTTGATTGGCAACGCCCTCAACCGCATCACTGGCCGGATCAACGTCGATCACCAGGCCTACAAGTGGCTGAAAGTAGGGTTCAATACGAGTTTGAGTCGTTCTTTCAACGAACGTATTTCCGGTGACCGCCAGTTTGACAACCCTATGCAGATCGTGGCACTGCCTCCAATGACTCCGGCAAACGATCCAGATACTGGCTTGCCAGTAGGTACTCCTCCGGGGGACATCAGCATTCCAGTGTATTACAACCCGCTAATCAACCTTGGCAACGCCTACTACAATACCAACACCAACCGCAACCTGAGCAGTGTTTATGCTCAAGTCAGCATTTTGGATGGTTTGACTTTCCGTTCAGAATTTGCACTGGACATGTTGGACCAGCAGGAGGAGTTGTATTACAACAGCAAAACCCAGCGCAACTTCGGCGCCCCTCAGGGTCTTGGCCAAAACCTGTTCACCCGGGTTGAAAACTACAACACGAACAACTACTTTACTTACAATACTGGATTTGGTAGCACCAAATTGGATCTGACCGCTGGTATGGCTTATCAGCAATCACAGCAGAAGACCAACTTCATCGAAGGTCAGGATTTCCCATCCGACGCTTATCGCCAGATTGCCAGTGCTGCCCGTAAAACAGATGGTAGCTCTACTGAAACCAACTTCCGTTTCTTGTCTTACTTCGCACGTGCCAATGTTAAACTGGCCGAGAAATACCTCGTGGGTGTAAGTGTACGTACGGATGGTTCTTCCCGTTTTGGTAAAGAAAGCCGTTATGGTTTCTTCCCTGCCGCTTCTTTGGGCTGGATTGTGTCTGAAGAAGGTTTCTTGAACAGCATCAATGCGATCAGCTTCCTGAAAGTTCGTGCCAGCTATGGCCGTACGGGTAACGCTGAAATTGGCAACTTCCCACAATTGGGTCTGTTCCAGGGTGACGCGGGTTACAATGGTGCTCCTGGTCAGCGTCCTTCTCAGTTGGGTAACCCTGATTTGAGCTGGGAAACCACCGATCAGTTTGATGCAGGTATCGACTTTGGTTTGTTCAAAGATCGTTTGACTGGGGAAATCGATTTTTATAGCAAAAACACCACAGGTTTGTTGCTTAATGTAAACGTTCCTGGATCTACAGGTTTTGCTACTCAATTCCGCAACATAGGTAAATTGACCAACCGCGGTATAGAGGTGGTATTGAACACCGATGTGGTAAGAGGTGCTTTCCGCTGGAGAACCAGCTTGAACTTTGCTGCCAACAAAAACGAAATTACCGATCTGCAAGGCCAAATCATTGAAGCTGGGTTGAACAACATGAGCCGTGCAGTAGAAGGCCAGCCATTGGGTACTTACTTCACTGCTGAGTACGCTGGTGTTGACCCCGCCAATGGTAACGCCCTTTGGTACAAAAATGCAACCGAAGGCAACCGTGAAACAACTAGCACTTACAGCCAGGCACAGCGGGTAGTAGTAGGTAGCCCACTGCCCGATTGGATCGGGGGTGTGACCAACACCTTCAGCTACAAAGGCCTTGAGCTCTCTGTATTGTTCAGTGCGGTAATTGGCAACGAACTCAACTTCTACGGGGTAGGTCGTTTCTCTTCAGCGAACGCTCGTTTTGAAGACAACCAGACTGTGGACCAGTTGAATGCCTGGACGCCTGAGAATCCCAATACCAATATTCCAGAAGCCCGGTTGTTCTTCAACAATGGTGCTCAGCCTTCCAGCCGCTTTATTCAGGATGGTTCTTTTGTACGTCTGCGCAACGCAACTTTGTCCTACAACTTCCCCAAATCACTCACCAGCAAGGCCAAAATCCAAAGCTTGCGGGTATTTGTGACGGGACAAAACTTGCTTACCTGGACCAATTACATCGGTTGGGACCCAGAGGTTAACGCCGATGACATTGTAACCAACATTGCACAAGGTTATGACTTTTACACTGCGCCTCAGCCAAGAACGATCCTGGCTGGCTTCAACATCGGGTTCTAATTCCCGGAACAGTGCAAAATGTTTTTAACCTTTAAAAAAAATGAAAATGCTTAAAATGCTCAAACATATAGCGCCGTTTGCCCTGATCCTTTTGGGGGCTTCGGCTTGCGACAGCAAATTGGATGTTGCGCCTACACAAACCATCGACGAAAACCTGGCCTTGGCTACATCTCAAGACGTAAAAGTAACCCTGACGGGTGCTTACGACGGTTTGGGTGGAGGCAACGTTTATGGAGGCGGTTTCCAGTTTTCCAATGAGTTTCTCGGAGACGACCGTGAATTTATTTTCGGTGGTACCTTCTCCAATCTGGATGAACTCTGGCGGAAAACGGTTACACCTGGTAATACCCAAACGACTGCAACCTGGTTGGCTGCTTATGCCACCATCAACCGCGCCAATAACGTGTTGTCTGCGTTGAATATCGTAGATGAAGCCGATCGTGGGCAGGTAGAGGGTGAAGCTCGCTTCATCCGTGGTGTTCTGTACTTCGAGTTGGTGAAACTCTGGGGCAAAACCTGGGGCGACGGCGACAACAACGCCAACCCTGGTGTGCCTTTGGTTACCACCCCGACTAGGGTAATTACTGACGCGGATTACCGTTCAAGAGCGAGTGTACAAGCCGTTTATGCCCAAGTTATCGAAGACTTGACCAAAGCAGAAACTTTATTGCCTGCCACCGATGCAGGTGACGATGCTACCCGCGCCACTCGTGATGCGGCTTCTGCAATGTTGTCTCGGGTATACCTGATGCAAGGCAACTACGCTTTGGCTCGTGACGCTGCCAACAAGGTTATCCAGTCTGGAGCTCGGGAGTTGGAAGCTGCTTTCACCGATGTATTTGCTACCGGCGGCGAAAGCAATGAAATGATCTTTCGTATTGCGGTTTCCGATCAGGACGCGACCAATAGTATGAATACCTATTTTGCTCCAGCAACCTTCCAGGGCCGTGGAGACATCCGCGTCCAAACCAAACACCTCAACTTGTATGAAGCAGGCGATGAACGTCGCACTTTCTTTGTGACAACAAACTCAGGCTCACGCGTATTTACTGGAAAATTCCTTGATCAATACGGCGATGTTCCAATCGTCCGTTTGGCCGAAATGTACCTGACCCGTGCAGAGTGCAACCAGCGTTTGGGTACCTCCGTAGGTGCTACACCACTCGCCGACGTGAATAAAACCCGTACAAGAGCTGGTCTGGCTGCCTTAAGCACCGTAAACCTGGCTGCGATCTTGAAAGAACGCCACCTGGAATTGGCTTTTGAAGGGAACAACCTGGATGACATCAAACGTACCCGTGCTAGCGTAGGTACCAAACCTTTTGGTGACAACTCACTGGTACTGCCCATTCCACAACGGGAAATTGATACCAATAAAAGCTTAGCTCAGAATCCTGGATATTAATCTGGAGACCGATTGATCTAAGTTTGAATACAACGCGAAAGGCCACTCTTGCAAAAGAGGGGCCTTTCTGCATTTTAAGGTTTCAACTGAATGGTATAATGGTAACCTTGGGTGGATGAGTTTGTATTAGGTGTTGGTGATTCTGAAGAAGTTGTACCACTTATCGTATACTGAATCGACAATGGAGTGGGTAGGGGAGGGGCTTCTGCGGGTAATGGATTAACCTGCAATTTAAAATGGATGTTCAAAGTCCGATGGTGTTGCACCTTTAATTTATAGGTTTTTGGCACTTCAAACTCCAGCAAGTGTACCAATCGGATGGCTTCTTCATCACAGCCATGGCCTAAACTGGCAATGACCAGGCTTTTGAACACCTTGCCAGTATGATCAATGCTAAACCGAATTCTTACCGTTCCTTCTACTTTGGCAGCAATGGCTTCCGGGGGGTATTGCAGATTGTTTTGGATAAAAAGCAGCATGGCTTTTTGCCCTCCGGGGTAAACTGCACCTTTGATGAAATGATTTTCGCTTTTTTGACGCGCCATAAAAATTTTCTAAAAAAATCGAAAGATTGTTTGGCAAATTAAACGGCAATTTATCAGTGGGTTAGCTGAATTTGCCAATTATAATGTTAAGCCAAAGTTAAGTCGATCCTTGACTTTCTCCGTTTAATTTTTTAAATTTAAATCAGATCAGTAAGAATCGATGATAACCCGAACGAATGACAATAGCAGGATTCTTGAAGTATTTGCAGTATGAAAAACGCTTTTCCGCGCATACCATTGATGCCTATAAGGTTGATTTGGAGCAGTTTAGTGCTTTTCTGCAAAATCAATACGAGATCGTCGAACCTGCGATCATTCAACACATCCACATTCGGTCCTGGGCAGTTTCCTTAATGGAGCAGAAGTACTCGGCTTCCTCCATCCGGCGGAAATTGTCAACCCTCAAGTCTTACTTCCGCTTTTTGCAGCGTGAGCAAGTGATTACTCGTTCACCAATGCTACAGGTAAGTTTGCCCAAGCTTGGCAAACGTTTGCCAAGTGTTGTACCTGAACAACACCTGGAACAATTGCTCAATTCAATAGATCCAGCTGACGATTATGAAAAACTCCGCAATCGAGTTGTGGTAGAATTGTGCTACCTCACTGGGATGCGCCGTGCCGAGCTTTTGAACCTAAAGGTAAGTGACCTGAATTTCAGCAGCTTTACCATTAAGGTGCTGGGAAAAGGAAACAAGGAGCGCCTGATCCCCATTTCGCATCCCATGGCTACACTCCTGCGGCAATACTTGGATGTGCGGCAACAGACTTTTCCAAATACTCCCGAGTTGGGACTTTGGCTGACCAAAGATGGGAAAGCAGCTTATGCTAAACTTATCTACCGCATTGTAAAGGAGGCCTTGAGTACCATCACTACTCAGGAAAAACGCAGCCCACACGTCTTGCGGCATTCTTTTGCTACTCACTTATCGGATCACGGTGCTGATCTGAATGCAATAAAAGAGTTGCTTGGCCATTCAAGTTTGGCTGCAACTCAAATCTACACCCACCATTCTATTGAGCGACTAAAAAAAATTTACCAGCAAGCTCATCCCAAATCTGGCGCGGAGTAAATCCCGCCATTTAGAAGGATGAAGAATTGATCTTTATGGTCTAACCCTTTAAATCTTGAATTATGGTTGTGTACACTGAAGCAGTACAGTTCAAAGTTGACAGCAAGTTGCTAGACTTTATCGAGAAAAAATTGAGTAAAGTAGACCAGTTTTTCGACCGCATCATCAATGCGCGTGTGGTGCTTAAACTGGAAAACACCGGACAGGTAAGAGAAAAAATCGCAGAAGTGCGCATTCATGTGCCTGGCGAAACCCTCATCGCCAAGGTAGGCAGCAAAACCTTTGAAGCCGCCGTAGAACAAGCAGTTGATTCCCTCAAACGACAAATCATCAAATACAAAGAAAAACAATCGTAGTAGCGGCAACCCTCGCGGTTGCCGTCGTGATGCGTAACCGTAAGGTTCGCGAATGCCGTTGTAAAGGGCAACCGCAAGGCATTGCCCCAACGAAGGTAACCGCGTAGAGCCGCCCAAACGAGATTAACGGGTTTAATCAACACCGCAGGAACTAAATTCACCTGCTGTTGGTTAAACCCGTTAAACTTTTTAGCCATAACCTTTGAAAATATCCATAACCTTACCCTATATTTGCGCCACGCTTCCAAAAAAAGAAAATCAAAGAAAAAAAATTGCGCAAAAATTTGATATTTCTTGGAGAGGCGCTATCTTTGCAATCGCTTTCGGAAAAAGACGCCGAAATGCTTACAAAACTTGACATTTTCGACAAAAATATCTGATTTGAACAGGTTGAAAAACCTTATAAAATCTGGTTTTTGATCAAGCTGTATACATTTTTTGACAAATCATCTACCAACTGATTTTTCAAGTGTCTGTTTGATTCAAAACCAAGGCTACGCCAGCATAGCTCAGTTGGTAGAGCAGCTGATTTGTAATCAGCTGGTCGGGGGTTCGAGTCCCTCTGCTGGCTCCATCCCATGAATTCATTCGTGGGTTAGTTCAAATCAACCTCAAAGCTTTTGCTTTGGGTCTCCAAGGGGGTGCGCCGCAGGTGGAGAGGCGGGCCAGACTGTAAATCTGGTGTCTTTGACTGAGTTGGTTCGAATCCATCCACCCCCACCATTTTTGTCATACAAGCGGAAGTAGCTCAGTTGGTAGAGCATCAGCCTTCCAAGCTGAGGGTCGCGGGTTCGAGTCTCGTCTTCCGCTCCATGTATACGGTTCCACCCCACGGCTTCAACCGTGGGAGGACATATACAAGACAACCCATGACTTTAGTTGTGGGAACGTACCAGAGAAAAGACACACAAGCCGATGTAGCTCAGGGGTAGAGCACTTCCATGGTAAGGAAGGGGTCAAGGGTTCAAATCCCTTCATTGGCTCCAGGTCATAGATGCTTTTTGTTTCATAATTTACATCCAAAAATTCTATACTGATGGCTAAGGGAACATTTGCTAGAACAAAGCCGCACGTAAATATCGGCACAATTGGTCACGTAGACCACGGGAAAACGACGCTTACAGCTGCAATTACTACTGTTCTCGCTTCTAAGGGACTGGCAGAGAAAAAAGATTATGACTCAATCGACGCTGCTCCAGAAGAAAAAGAAAGAGGGATCACGATCAATACAGCGCACGTTGAATACGAAACTGAAAAGCGCCACTATGCTCACGTAGACTGTCCGGGTCACGCCGACTACGTTAAGAACATGGTAACTGGTGCTGCTCAGATGGACGGTGCAATCTTGGTTGTTGCTGCCACTGACGGTCCGATGCCCCAAACCCGCGAGCACATCCTTTTGGCTCGTCAGGTAGGCGTTCCGAAGATCGTTGTATTTATGAACAAGGTCGACATTGTTGACGACCCTGAAATGTTGGAGCTGGTTGAAATGGAAGTCCGCGAATTGCTGGATACTTACCAATTCGACGGCGACAATTCTGCGGTTATTCAAGGTTCTGCTCTGAAGGCGCTGGAAGGCGATGCTACTTACGTTCAACGCATCATGGATTTGATGGATGCAGTAGATGAGCAGATTCCAGAACCAATCCGTCTGACAGACAAGCCGTTCTTGATGCCAATCGAAGACGTATTCTCTATCACCGGTCGTGGTACTGTTGCTACCGGTCGTATCGAGCGCGGTGTCATCAACGTTGGTGATGCTGTTGAGATCATTGGTATGCAGAAAGAAGGTGAAAAGCCATTGGTTTCTACCGTTACGGGTGTGGAAATGTTCCGCAAAATCCTAGATCGTGGTGAAGCTGGTGACAACGCTGGTATCCTCCTGCGCGGTATCGACAAAGAAGCCATCCGTCGTGGTATGGTTATTTGCGCTCCTAAATCAGTTAATCCACACCTTGAATTCAAGTGTGAGGTTTATGTACTGAGCAAAGAGGAAGGTGGCCGTCACACTCCATTCTTCAAAGGCTACCGCCCACAGTTCTACTTCCGTACCACGGACGTAACTGGTGACTGTACGCTTCCTGAAGGAGTAGAAATGGTAATGCCAGGTGACAACGTAACCCTGAACGTGAAATTGTTGAGCCCAATCGCTATGGAAAAAGGCCTTCGTTTCGCGATTCGTGAAGGTGGCCGTACCGTAGGTGCAGGTCAGGTTACTGAAATCATCAAGTAGTAGCAACATCCCTGCGTGGATGTTGTAATAACATCTCTACATGGATGTTCTTGACCTGACATCCCAGGATTGTTCTCTTGAAAGCAGTAATACATGTAAATGATGCGTAGAGAAATTTTCTCTACAATCACGATATGATCATCGAAAAGTAAGCATCTCACCCCTGGTGGGGTGCTTAACTTTTCGATACACACGGGCATAGCTCAGCTGGTAGAGCGACGGTCTCCAAAACCGTAGGCCGAGGGTTCAAGTCCTTCTGCCCGTGCCATTCTCCCAACCCATGGCTTTAGCCGTGGGCAGGGAATGCTTGAAATTAACCCATGGCTTTAGCTGTGGGAATGGAGGCATAACTTAACCGCAAACTACCCTACAAGCGTATTCGTGGATTGGGGCAAGAGGCAAAGATTCACAGGTTGGGTAACCACAATACACATGGAAAAGATTCAACTTTACTTAAGGGAAAGCTACCAGGAACTGGTTAAAAATGTATCCTGGCCAACTTGGGCAAACTTACAGGCAAATGCAGTAGCCGTAGTGGTTGCAGTATTGCTCTTGGCAGCAATTGTGTTTCTGATGGATGTGGTTTCCAAATTTGCATTGGACCTCATCTACGGAATCTAGATAAAATGCAGTGCCGTAAGGCATTCGACAGTTCAGTGCTGTCGAGTGCCTTTTGGCGTTTGTTTAATGATTAAACCTGCTGGCAGGTTTGTCGAATAAATTGGTAGAGATCGATGTCTGAAGATAAAAAATGGTACTCATTAAGGGTGATCAGCGGCAAAGAGCGCAAAATCAAAGAGCGCATTGATGCTGAAATTCTGCGCAATGAATGGAATTCATTTATCTCGTCGGTCGTCGTACCAACCGAAAAGGTCTACAAAATCCGCAACGGTAAAAAAGTAATTTCCGAGCGCAATATTTTACCTGGCTATTTGTTGGTCGAAGCCGTAGCCGGTAAATTGAGTGCAGAAGTTGTACAGGTAATTGCCAATGTTCCCAACGTTATTCATTTTTTGGGTAAAAATACACCCGAACCTATGAAAGACGCCGAGGCCAACCGCCTCTTGGGTAAGGTGGACGAATCTCAAGCTGCAGGCGAATCCTTAATTGAACCATTCATCGTAGGTGAGACCATCAAAATTGTGGATGGCCCATTCAGCGAATTTATTGGCGATATTCAGGAAGTGAACGAGGAGAAGAAAAAGCTGAAGGTGATTGTAAAAATCTTTGGCCGAGGCACCGAAGTCGAATTGGGCTTCATGCAGGTGGAAAAAACATCGTAACGGCAACCCTCGCGGTTGCCAGGCGACCGCAAGAGTCGCCCTTATGGAATGCAGATTTTTTGATTTTCAATATATCGCGTAAAAAGTATCGTTGTTGTTGTTCCTCCGGAATGTGAGCCGGAATGAAACGCTTCCCATCCAACAGCTTTACTCAGCGGTAAAATTATTTACTAAAATGGCAAAGGAAGTAGAAGTTTACATCAAACTTCAGGTCAAAGGCGGTCAGGCAAACCCAGCTCCCCCCATCGGTCCGGCACTCGGTTCCAAAGGGGTGAACATCATGGAGTTTTGCAAGCGCTTCAATGCCGCTACCCAGGATAAAATGGGTAAGATACTTCCGGTGGTTATCTCGGTTTATAAGGACAAGTCCTTTGAATTCGTGATCAAAACACCTCCGGCAGCTATCCAACTCATGGAAGCCTCCAATATCAAGAAGGGTTCTGCTGAATCCAACCGGAAAAAGGTAGGTACCGTAACTTGGGATCAGGTAAAAGCGATCGCTGAAGACAAAATGCCCGACCTCAACTGCTTCACCATCGAATCTGCCATGAAAATGATCGCAGGTACGGCACGCAGTATGGGGCTTAACATCTCCGGTACTCCTCCTTGGGGCGCCGCAGAAGGGGAGGCATAATCTTATTTCTTCAAAAGGGAGTCGGGGGCTGAACGCAGCAACTGACGTTGACCTTAAATCTTTTTTGACATGGCAAAAGTTGGAAAGAAAAGAGCCGCTGTCAATGCCAAAGTAGACCGCAATAAGCTGTATACTCTGGAAGAAGGAACTGCTCTGATGAAAGACGTGAACTTGACCAAGTTTGATGCTTCGGTTGACATTCACGTACGCCTGGGTGTTGATCCACGTAAACCGGATCAAGCACTTCGTGGCACCGTAGGTCTGCCACACGGTACGGGTAAAACCAAACGTGTAGCTGTATTTTGTACTCCGGAGAAAGCCGAAGAAGCAAAAGCAGCAGGTGCAGATTACGTAGGTTTGGAAGACCTGATCCAAAAGGTTCAGGAAGGTTGGACGGATGTCGACGTTATCATCGCAATGCCACAAACCATGGCTGCGCTGGGTAAAGTTGCCCGTATCCTCGGCCCTCGTGGTTTGATGCCCAACCCTAAAACTGGTACGGTAACCACCAACATCGGAGAAGCAGTTTCCGAAGTAAAGAAGGGTAAGATTTCCTTCCGCGTTGACAAGACGGGTATCATTCACGCTTCTGTTGGTCGGGTGTCTTTCGCTCCTGCCCAATTGATCGAGAACATCAATGAATTGCTGCATACACTACAACGTATGAAGCCTTCAACGGCTAAGGGCACTTACATGAAGAGTATTACCCTTGCTACTACGATGAGTCCAGGCGTGAGAATTGATCCCAAAGTGATTCGCTAAGTTTTAAAACAGGAGTCAAATGAATAAGGCTGAAAAGACAGCAACTATCGAAGAGTTGAAGGAGCAGTTTGGTGAAAATAACTATTTCTACCTCGCTGATGCTTCTACCATGTCGGTAGGTGATGTCAACAAATTCAGAAGGCTTTGCTTCGAAAAAGGTGTCTCAATGCAAGTCATTAAGAACACCCTGGTGAAGAAAGCACTGGAGGACACTCCTGCTGAGAAGAATTACGCTAGCATTTTTGAAGCACTCCATGGCCCTACCGCCATTTTGTTCTCCAATGATCCCGATGCGCCCGCAAACTCGGTTGCTAAAATGCTGAAAGACTATCGTCGTTCAGGTAGCGACCGGCCTTTGTTGAAAGCTGCTTACGTGGATTCTGCGGTGTTCATCGGCGATGACCAATTGGATGCACTGACCAAACTCAAGTCCAAGCAAGATTTGCTGGGCGAATTGATTGGTCTGCTTCAATCACCTGCAAAAAACCTCGTCAGTGCCCTGCAATCTGGTGGTTCTACCATCGCTGGATTGGTCAAGGCCCTCGAAGAGCGCCAAGCGTAATTCCTCCCAACCCATGGCAATCCCACGATTTAAATCGTGGGTTAAGCGTGGTAGGGAACATGGGTTTCAACTCACGAATTCATTCGTGGGAATTTCCACGAATAAATCCGTGGAAATGATCCGTACCTCAGCAAACCCACAAGAATGTTTGTGGGTTGCAAACGGTTAAGGCTTCCAAGCTAACCGCTCATTATATACCATTTTCAAACCACTTTTTTAAAAGACATAACAATGGCTGATTTGAAAGCTCTTGCGGAAACGCTTGTAAATTTGACGGTTAAAGATGTTCAGGAACTGGCTGGTATCCTGAAGGATGATTACGGCATTGAGCCTGCTGCTGCTGCTGTAGCAATGGTTGCTGGCCCTGCTGCTGGTGGCGACGCTCCTGCTGCTGCTGCTGAGCAAACCGAGTTCGACGTTATCCTCCAGTCTGGTGGTGCCAACAAACTGAACGTGGTTAAAGAAGTGAAGAACCTCTTGGGTCTTGGCTTGAAAGAAGCAAAAGACTTGGTTGACGGTGCTCCACAACCACTGAAGACAGCTGTTTCTAAAGACGAAGCTGAGTCTTTGAAAGCTAAGTTGGAAGAAGCTGGCGCTCAGGTAGAAATTAAGTAATTTCTCCTTGCGCAAGCCAAAAGCAACTAGCTACACTGACTTTTACTAGTATAGCTTTTGGAATGGGCAGTGTTTCAAAAAATCATTTTTGAAGCACCAGGGCTTAGGAAATCGACGTTGGTTGCTTCCTAAGCCCATTGCCATATACTTTGTATTGTACATTTTGTGATTTTTATGCGGAAAAATGAAACTTTTTTAACATTAGTTTCATTTACTAGTCAGGAAAACCACTACACGGGGTGATAAAAAATAAGTGTTCATTTTGCCAGAGGATTAGCGCGAGTAAACGGTTCATTTCAAGTGTCTTAGCTAATCCTGTGGCTTAAGAAAAATGAACAATTATTTTTGCCCCACTACATTGTTTGACTTGACTTTTTTGCACCCCTCGGCTATAAAGGCCTGGGGCTTTTACCATCAACAACAAACTTGTTGCGCAGATGACATTCAATGGTAAAGCACAATCGGCTGAAGCGAAGCGTATTACCTTCAGCAAAACTAAATTCCCCACTCCTTATCCTGATTTTCTTGAAATTCAGCTGAAGTCTTTTCAAGAGTTTTTCCAACTGGAAACAACTCCCGAAAACCGGATGAACGAAGGATTGTACAAGGTATTTCAGGAAAATTTCCCAATCACGGATGCGAGAAACATCTTCGTACTCGAGTTTCTGGATTATTTCATCGACCCTCCCCGTTACAGCATTGAAGAATGTATGCAACGTGGTTTGACTTACAGCGTTCCGCTTAAGGCTAAACTACGCTTGTCCTGTAACGATGAGGAACACGTCGATTTCCAAACCATTGTACAAGATGTGTTCCTGGGGAACATTCCGTACATGACACCCAAAGGTACTTTCATGATCAATGGTGCCGAGCGCGTGATCGTTTCACAGCTCCACCGTTCACCAGGGGTATTTTTTGGCCAAAGTGTACACCCCAACGGTACCAAAATTTATTCTGCCCGGGTTATTCCTTTCAAAGGTGCCTGGATGGAATTTGCTACCGACATCAACACAGTGATGTATGCGTACATCGACCGGAAAAAGAAATTCCCGGTTACTACCCTGTTGCGTGCCATCGGTTACGATACCGACAAAGCTATCCTGGATATCTTTGACCTGGCCGATGAAGTAACTGCTACCCGTGAGGCGCTCGAAAAAAGCATTGGCCGCAAATTGGCTGCCCGTGTATTGCGCAGCTGGACCGAAGACTTTGTGGATGAGGATACGGGTGAAGTGGTAACCATCGAACGGAATGAGATCATTCTGGAACGTGATACCGTTTTGGACGAAGACAACATTGAAGCAATCCTGGAAGCATCGGTGGCTACGGTCATCCTGCAAAAAGAAGACATCGAACAGGATTACTCCATTATCTATAATACCTTGCAAAAGGACCCAACCAGTTCTGAACTGGAAGCGGTACAATACATCTATCGCCAGTTGCGCGGTACTGATCCCCCCGATGAAGAAACAGCACGTGGCATCATCGAGAAGTTGTTCTTCTCTGATAAACGCTACAACCTGGGTGAAGTAGGGCGTTACAAGATCAACAAGAAACTACAGTTGGATATCTCGGAAGAGGTATTGGTGTTGACGAAAGAAGACATCATCTCCATCGTTCGTTTCCTGGTGACCTTGATGAACCAGATGGCAGAAATCGACGACATTGATCACCTGGAAAACCGTCGGGTACGCACCGTAGGTGAGCAATTGTACGCTCAGTTCGGGGTAGGTCTGGCGCGTATGGCGCGTACCATCCGGGAACGGATGAATGTACGTGACAACGAGGTCTTTACCCCCGTTGACCTGATCAATGCCCGTACCCTTTCGTCGGTGATCAACTCCTTTTTTGGAACCAGCCAATTGTCGCAGTTCCTGGATCAAACCAACCCATTGTCGGAAATCACGCACAAGCGGCGTATTTCTGCACTCGGGCCAGGTGGTTTGTCCCGCGAGCGCGCTGGTTTTGAGGTTCGTGACGTACACTACTCCCACTATGGTCGTTTGTGTACCATCGAAACCCCGGAAGGACCAAACATCGGTTTGATCTCTACCTTGTGCGTACACGCCAAGATCAATAAAATGGGCTTCCTCGAAACCCCTTACCGCAAAGTAATTGAAGGTATGGTGGAAAAAGTGGAACAACCATTGTACTTGTCAGCAGAAGGGGAAGACAAAATGCGGATTGCCCAGGCCAACGCCTTGCTGAACAATGATGGTACCTTCGTCCAAGATCGGGTCAAATGCCGTGAGCACGGTGATTTCCCGGTATTGACACCAGAAGAAATCGACTACATGGACGTAGCACCCAACCAAATCGTTGGGGTATCTGCTTCCATGATTCCTTTCTTGGAAAACGACGACGCCAACCGTGCCTTGATGGGCTCGAACATGCAACGTCAGGCGGTGCCGCTGATTCGCCCTCACTCACCAGTAGTAGGTACTGGTTTGGAAGGTAAGGTTGCCCGTGACTCCCGCATGCTCATCAACGCCGAAGGTGAAGGGGTAATTGAATACGTGGACGCTACCGAAATCCATGTACGTTACGACCGTACACCCGAAGAGCAATTGATTTCTTTTGAGGACAACTTGAAGAAATACAACCTCATCAAGTTTACCCGTACCAACCAGGGTACCTGTATCAACCTGCGCCCCATCGTACGCAAAGGCGACCGCGTTGAAAAAGGACAAATCCTCTGTGATGGTTACGCTACTGAAAGGGGTGAATTGGCCTTGGGCCAAAACATGAAGGTAGCCTTCATGCCCTGGAAAGGATACAACTTTGAGGACGCCATCGTAATTTCTGAGCGCGTAGTACGGGAGGACATCTTTACCTCTGTACACATCGAGCACTTTGAAATCGACGTACGTGACACCAAGTTGGGCGAGGAAGAACTCACCAACGATATCCCGAACGTGAGTGAAGAAGCCACCAAAGACCTGGACGAAAACGGAATCATCCGCATCGGTGCCTGGGTTAAGGAAGGTGACATTCTGATCGGGAAAATCACGCCAAAAGGGGAATCCGATCCTACTCCGGAAGAAAAACTCTTGCGAGCCATCTTTGGTGACAAAGCAGGCGACGTGAAAGACGCTTCCTTGAAGGCGCCCCCCTCAACTACAGGTGTGATCATCGACAAGCAACTTTTCGCCCGTGCGAAAAAAGATAAAGTGCAGAAAAACCAGGAAAAAGACGTACTGTCCAAACTGGATGACCAGCACAAAGTCGCTACCAACGAGTTGTTGACCATTTTGGTGGACAAACTGATGCTTTTGTTGAAAGACAAAACTTCACAAGGAATCCGTACCATTTATGGGGACAACCTGCTGGCCAAAGGGGTGAAATTCACCCAGGACACCCTGCGTGAACTGGATTACACCTCGGTTGACTATACCAACTGGACCGACGAGCCTAAAACCAATGAGTTTGTAGCTCGCCTCTTGCACAACTACAGCATCAAACTCAACGAAGAAATTGGCCGCTACAAGCGTGAAAAATTCAACGTGAGCATTGGTGACGAGCTTCCTGCTGGTGTACTTAAGTTGGCTAAAGTGTACATGGCCAAAAAGCGCAAGCTGAAAGTGGGTGACAAACTCGCTGGACGCCATGGTAACAAAGGTATCGTTTCCCGTATCGTTCGGGCTGAAGACATGCCTTTCCTTGAAGATGGAACACCAGTTGATATCGTGTTAAACCCACTTGGGGTACCTTCACGTATGAACCTGGGCCAAATCTTCGAAACCGTATTGGGCTGGGCTGGTGAAAAACTGGGTGTCAAATTCGCTACCCCAATCTTTGACGGGGCTACCCGCGACGAGATTGAAGAATGGATCCAAAAAACGGGCTTGCCAAGTTTGGGTCAAACTTACCTTTCTGACGGTGAAACGGGCGACCGCTTCCACCAGCAGGCTACGGTAGGGGTGATCTACATGCTTAAACTCAGCCACATGGTTGACGATAAGATGCACGCACGTTCCATCGGACCATACTCCCTCATTACCCAACAACCATTGGGTGGTAAGGCGCAGTTTGGTGGTCAGCGCTTCGGGGAAATGGAAGTTTGGGCACTGGAAGCATTTGGTGCTGCCAACATCCTCCAGGAATTGCTTACCATCAAGTCCGACGACATCAATGGCCGTGCCAAAGCGTACGAAGCCATCGTTAAAGGAGACAACTTGCCGGAACCAAACATTCCGGAATCCTTCAACGTACTTGTACACGAATTGCGCGGTCTGGCGCTCGATGTGAAATTTGAATAAACCTAAAGTTGAGAAATTGAGAAGTTGAGAAAGTTGAGGCTCCACAAACGACTTAAACAAGAACAAGTCTAAGTCGCTCGCGGTAGCCTCAACTTTCTCAACTTCTCAACTTCTAAACTTCATAAACCTTTAGGAGCATGCCATTCAAAAAGAAGGGTAATATTCAAAATCAAAATTTTGACAGCATCACCATCAGCTTGTCCTCTCCGGACGAAATTCTGGAGCGTTCCTATGGCGAAGTGCTCAAGCCTGAAACCATCAACTACCGCTCGTACAAACCCGAGCGCGATGGTCTTTTCTGCGAGCGTATCTTCGGGCCTGTCAAGGATTATGAATGCTATTGCGGTAAGTACAAGCGGATCCGCTACAAGGGGATTGTGTGCGACCGTTGTGGGGTTGAAGTAACGGAGAAAAAAGTTCGCCGGGAGCGTATGGGCCACATCAAACTGGTCGTACCCGTGGTGCACATCTGGTTCTTCAAATCACTGCCTAATAAAATTGGTTATTTGCTCGGATTGTCTTCCAAGAAATTGGAGTCGATTGTTTATTACGAGCGCTACGTAGTGATTCAGCCGGGGATCAAAGGCAACGAGGGCGTTGGCAACAACGACTTGTTGACCGAAGAAGAATACCTGGAACACCTGGAATCACTGCCGGCAGAAAACCAAATGCTGGAAGATTCCGATCCCAACAAATTCATCGCCCGCATGGGTGCTGAAGCGGTGCGCGACATGCTTAACCGCTTGCAGTTGGATCAACTTTCTTACGACCTCCGTCACCAGGCCGCCAACGAAACTTCTCAACAACGTAAGTCAGAAGCCCTCAAGCGCCTGCGCGTAGTGGAAGCTTTCCGCGATGGACAAACCCGGATGGAAAACCGCCCCGAATGGGCCGTGATCCAATACCTGCCCGTTATTCCACCAGAATTGCGCCCCTTGGTGCCATTGGATGGTGGTCGTTTTGCCAGCTCCGATTTGAACGACTTGTACCGCCGGGTGATCATCCGCAACAACCGTTTGAAGCGTTTGTTGGAAATCAAAGCCCCTGAGGTCATCTTGCGCAACGAAAAGCGGATGTTGCAGGAAGCGGTCGACTCTTTGTTCGACAACTCCCGCAAATCCAATGCTGTAAAAGCAGAAGGTGGTCGTCCACTCAAATCTTTGAGTGACATCCTCAAAGGAAAGCAAGGTCGTTTCCGTCAAAACTTGTTGGGTAAGCGGGTAGACTACTCCGGTCGTTCAGTAATCGTAGTAGGCCCAACCTTGAAACTGCACGAGTGTGGTTTGCCCAAAGGTATGGCTGCCGAATTGTTCAAACCCTTCATCATCCGCAAACTCATCGAGCGTGGGATCGTGAAGACGGTTAAATCGGCGAAAAAACTCGTAGACCGCAAGGATCCAGTGATCTGGGAAATCCTCGAAAATATCCTGAAGGGGCACCCTGTGCTCCTCAACCGTGCCCCTACATTGCACCGTTTGTCCATCCAGGCTTTCCAGCCTCGTTTGGTAGAAGGTAAGGCGATCCAGTTGCACCCATTGGTGTGTAGCTCGTTCAACGCCGACTTCGACGGTGACCAAATGGCGGTACACGTACCCCTGAGCCAGGCGGCGATTCTGGAAGCTCAAATGTTGATGCTTTCTTCGCACAACATGCTCAACCCTCAAAACGGTACACCAATTACCCTGCCTTCTCAGGACATGGTATTGGGTCTGTACTACATTACCAAAGAGCGTAAAACCGTTGGTAATGTCATCGTGAAAGGGGAAGGTATGAAGTTCTACTCTCCTGAAGAGGTGATCATTGCCCTCAACGAAGGCCAGGTAGACTTGCACGCCAAAATCAAAGTACGGGTTCCTGTAGAAGTGGATGGCAAGATAGTCAAAAAACTGTCTGAAACTACGGTAGGACGGGTCTTGTTCAACGAGGTGATGCCTGCTGGCGTGCCTTATCAGAACACCCTGATGACCAAGAAAAACCTGAAGGCGGTAATCGGCGAAGTAATCGAACGTACCGATTTTGCGGTAACTGCGGACTTCCTCGACGACATCAAGGACATGGGCTTTACCTGGGCCTTCCGTGGTGGTTTGTCCTTTAACCTCGGCGACTTGATCACACCTTCTATCAAGCAAGATGCTCTGGAAGAAGCTCAAGGTGAAGTAGACGAAGTGTGGGACAACTACAACATGGGTCTGATCACCAACAATGAGCGTTACAACCAGATCATCGACCGTTGGACGTATGCGGATAACCGCATTACCGACACCCTGATGCGCGAGTTGGCCAGCCACAAGCAAGGCTTCAACTCAGTGTTCATGATGCTCGACTCTGGTGCACGTGGTTCCAAACAACAGATTAAGCAGTTGTGTGGTCTGCGGGGCTTGATGGCCAAACCTCGTAAGTCTGGTGACACAGGTGGTGCGGTTATCGAAAACCCGATCTTGTCCAACTTTGTCGACGGTCTGTCGGTACTTGAGTACTTCATCTCTACGCACGGTGCGCGTAAAGGTCTTGCGGATACCGCCCTCAAAACGGCTGACGCAGGTTACTTGACCCGTCGTTTGGTGGACGTTGCTCAGGACGTAATCATCCTGGAAGAAGACTGTAGCACCTTGCGTGGCTTGGAAACAGTGGCACTCAAAGACAACGATAAAGTCATTGAACCATTGGTATCCCGTATCGAAGGTCGTTACACTTTGCACGATATTGTACACCCCGAATCAGAAGAACTCATCCTCTCTGCCGGTGATTTCATCGATCCAAAGACGGCTGAATACATCGAAAAAATTGGGGTTGAAACGATCACCATTCGTTCCGTATTGACTTGTGAAGCCAAGCGTGGGGTTTGTGCCAAATGTTATGGTAAAAACCTGGCGAACGGCCGGATTGCTGAAGAAGGTGATGCAGTGGGGATCATTGCTGCACAATCCATCGGTGAACCAGGTACTCAGTTGACCCTGCGTACCTTCCACACAGGGGGTACGGCATCTTTGTCCAAAACCGAGTCTGAGATCGTTGCCAAGTTCGGTGGTAAAATTGAATTTGACGGCGTCAAACTGACTGAAGCACCCGATGAAAATGGTGCGCGGGTCGTTTTGTCTCGTACTGGTGAAATCCGGATTGTAGATGCAGATACTGGCAAGCAATACGTTGCCATGCACGTACCTTACGGGTCTTCTCTAAGTGTATTGGAAGGCGACATCGTGAGCAAAGGCCAGATGCTCTGTAACTGGGACCCCTTCAACGCGGTAATCATCTCCGAATTCTCAGGTATCGCCAAATTCGACTCGATCGAAGACGGGGTTACCTTCCGGATTGAACGTGACGAACAAACGGGCTTCTCCGAAAAGGTCATCATTGAAAGCAAGAACAAGCGGAAAATTCCGGTGATCTTCATCATGAGCCCCGACGGAGTTGAACTGAAAACGTATACATTGCCAGTAGGGTCCTACATCTCGATTGAAGATGGGGTAACCATTACTGCGGGCGATAAAATTGCGAAGATTCCACGGAAACTGGGTAAGATCCAGGATATCACGGGTGGTCTGCCTCGGGTAACTGAGCTTTTTGAAGCGCGTAACCCATCTAACCCCGCCATCGTTTCTGAAATCGACGGTGTGGTGAACTTCGGCAAGATCAAACGGGGTAACCGCGAAATCTCGGTAACCGCCAAGGACGGCCAAATCAGAAAGTACCTGATTGGTTTGAGCAAACACATCCTGGTACAAGATGGCGACTTCGTACGCGCTGGTACACCTCTTTCCGATGGTACCATCGCCCCACGCGACATCCTGTCCATCAAAGGCCCATTTGCGGTACAACAGTACCTCGTGAATGGTGTTCAGGAAGTATACCGCTCACAGGGTATCACCATCAACAACAAACACATCGAGGTAATTGTACGCCAGATGATGCGCCGCGTGTTGATCGAAGACCCAGGCGATACCAGCTTCCTTGAAGGTGAAACGGTGGACAAAATGGAATTCCTGGAACAAAACGACTGGATTTTCGACAAGAAAATCGTCGTGGAATCCGGCGAATCCAACCGCTTGAAGCCAGGCCAGTTGGTGACTTTGCGCCAAATCCGGGAAGAAAACTCTTTCCTCAAGCGCAACGACCGCCAGTTGGTGGAATACCGCGATGCCGTAGCCTCTACTTCCAGCCCACAATTGTTGGGGATCACCAAGGCTTCCTTGGGCACCAATAGCTGGATTTCGGCTGCATCCTTCCAGGAAACCACCAAGGTGTTGAGTACGGCTGCCATCGGCGCCAAAACCGATAACCTGATGGGCTTGAAAGAGAACGTCATCGTCGGCAAACGTATCCCAGCGGGTACCGGCCAACGCAAGTTCGACAACATCATCGTAACACACAAAGACCGTGCTGCTGAACTGGAGTCTCGTTACCACCAGTTCGACGACATGGAAGATGAAGACTAGTAGGGTTGGCCCTCTGTGGCCAACCTTCATCAACCCATGGCTTTAGCCGTGGGAGGCACATACCACCACAGCCCACGAATTCATTCGTGGGTAAGTCACAGGATGGATCGGCACCCGCCAATTCATCCTGTTTCTTTTTCCCCTACCAACAATCGCAGCCACTACTGGTCCCCCCACTCGGAATTCCCGTTAGGCAGATCGACGTTCCGTTAAACCGGCCGTACTGCTTCCCTATACTTTTACAATACCGCACACATTCCGCATCACAATCGGAGGTAGAACCAACACTGCCTGTCCCACCCCCAGTACAAGTAAAACAACACTCACTCAAAGCAATGGCCCACAACAACTGCGTTTCAATCCCCACAATTTGGGTATGGGGCAAAATTGAATTCGTGCTGCCCAAATTGACCCGGCTAAAACCATTGAGGTCAAATTGAGGAATGCAGGCACTGTAGGGAGTCAAAGCATTTCTCGCCGTCATCAAATGGTTTTGAATTACATTTTGCACCGCAGTAGGCATCGGTGTAGGCAAACACTGACGGCTACTAGCCCAGGCTTGGGCAGCGCCCAAATGGATGCCCCCAACGTACAGTGAGCTGATGTGTGCATTGTTGTCACCACTCACCCGGAGGTTTTGCACCACGGCTTGTAAATCGCGGATCAGGGTTTCTATTTCGACAATCAGCTGCCGGGTTCCGGTGCCAGCCAGGGCTCCCCTTAAGTTTCGGATTCGTCCACGATCAAAACCAATACACTGAATGGTCCCAAGGGTGGCATCCAATGTGTTCAAGGCATCTGTGCAGGTGGTAACCGCATCGGGTGTCAACATCGGCGGCTCGGTGGACAGACGCCCCCAAACCGTGCCCAGGGCTTGCGCCGCAAAGTAAAAGCTCGACAACTCTGCCCGGCACAGTTTTTGAGTTACAGGCGGAATGCTAATCGGAGGGGTAGTGGGCCCCGATTTTTTGATCCAAACCTGATTGTTCCAGGTGATGGAATTGCCATCTGGAGCTACACTGGCGATGGCGTTGTTCCATTCAGGAATGGTGATGGTGTTGGCGCTGGTAAAATAACCAGGCAGCTTTTTGCCCTGATAGGTGAGGGTGAAAAAAGTATTGTCTTGTTCAACTGGATAAAGTTCCTGGGGGTAGGCTGCCAGGCCCCAACTTCCTGCGATGGACGGATACCCGGAAAAGGGGCTTCTCGTCCAAATCTGATTGTTCCAGAGCAATCCCTGACCACTGGTGGTCAACGTAGCATAGGCATTCCATTGGGTTGCAAAAACGGTCGTGGCATTGCTGAAATACCCATTGCTGCGATTGGTTCCAAGGGTAAATACCAGATTATTGGCTTGCTGGGTAATGGTGCAGGGGATTTCCGCCCGGCCATTGGAGTACCAGGTACCCAGGATCTGGCTTTGTGCAGTCAAAAGGAACGGTAGCATTACGAGCAGGCTCGTAGAAAAAAGAAGGGAAAAACGAGGTAAAAGTTTCATAGTGCTGTGGTTTTTCACGTTCATTAAGAATGGATAGTCTTTTAAAATTAAATAAAAAATAGATTATGTCAAAATTTCACCAATTATAAACAAGTGGGTAGCCTTTCGGTTCCCAAAGCTGAAATCCCCCATCCCGGGGGAACCCCATCTCCCCTCAATTTCCGACCTTAGCCCAAAAAAGAACATGTTACGCCATATTGCCCTTTTATACACCTTATTTTTGCTAAAAACCACCCTCTTTGCCCAATCCTATGCCATCCGGGATGTCACCCTCATTCCTATGGATCGCAACATCAGCATCCCGCACCAAACCGTGCTGATCGAAAACGGGATCATCAGTAAAATTGGGCACTTCAGTAAAATCAAAATTCCCAAATCTTTCACTACCATAGCGGGCACTGACAAATTTCTAATGCCAGGCCTGATGGACATGCACGCGCACTTTTTTCAGGAGCAAGGTGAGCACGT
>JAAFHQ010000070.1 GCA_013298445.1 Chitinophagales bacterium
AAATTGATGCCCGCAATGGCCAAAATCCCGGCAGCGATGCCGAGCAAAATCCAGATGCTGCGGGGTTCGATCGGGGGCACCTGGCCGCCACCCACCAGGGTTTGGGTATGCATGTCGCGCAAGGGCTGCAAGCCATAGGTAACAGGCGCACCTTTGCCTTTCCAAAAACCATTGGCGCGCAATTCTTTTTCCTCCCCAGGGTAGTATTTTTGGCGAAACTGAAGCAGGCGTTTTTCATCTGTGGCCAGGCCACTACCCTCGCGGAGTTTGACAAAGGTAAAGTAAGCGGAATGGTTCCAACTCGCTTTGCGCTCAATCATGCTGGGCGAGGCCAGTACTTTATCAAAATTGCCAATGGCTTCAAATTGAATGCTGGTATTGGAGGGCATGTCCTGGGCAACTGCGCTTACCACAAAGGGCTCAAAGTCCGTTTCCATTTTGACTTCTAGTACCCGCCCAATGGGGTTTGCTTCGCCGAAGAGTTGCAGGGCGATTTTTTTGGTCAATACGATATTGTTGAGTTCGGACAAGGCTTTGGCCTTATTGCCATACTCCATTGGGAAGGTAAACACATCCAAAAACTGTGGATCGGCAAAACAGATGTTCAAACGGGAAACCGTACCGTTCACCCTTACAAAACTTTCCCCCCAAGGCTCCCGAAAACGGGCGTAATTTTCTACGTCCGGGAAATCCGTCTTCAGGGCTGGTCCCAGCGGAACGGGCAAATAGGGGTCGCCCTCGGTTCCTTCATCGTTCATATCTTCCGTCCAACGGTAAACCCTGAAGATGCGCTCATTGTCGGCATGAAAACGATCGTAGTTGAATTCATTGACCGCAAAGAGCAGCAAAAGGGTAAAACAAGCCAAACCGATGCTCAGGCTCAGGACATTGATAAAGGAAAGTCCTTTTTGTTTCAAAAGATCGCGCAGGGCGATTTTGAGATAGCTTTTCAGCATGGTGTTATTTTTTAGGGCGATAAATTATTCGCTTTTCAGGCTTTTCACCGGATTGGCCAGCGCCGCCCTCACACTTTGAGAGCCCACCGCCAAAAATGCAATGACAATCGCTGCAACTGCCGCCACAAAAAATACCCACCACTGAATATTGATGCGGTAAGCAAAACTGCTCAGCCATTGCTGCATCAAATAGTAAGCCAGCGGCGAAGCAATCAGGATGGCCAATACGACCAAACGTAAGAAGTCCTTAGCCAGCAAAGCGGTAATCCCGCTAGTGGTGGCACCCAATACCTTGCGGATACCAATTTCTTTGGTGCGTTGGGCGGTAGTAAAGGAAGCCAGTCCGAACAAACCCAGACAAGAGATGATGATGGCCAACACCGCCAGGATGCCCACAATGGTACTCACCTGGGCATCGGCTCGGTAAATTTCTTCAAAATGATCGTCCAGGAACTCGTAGTCGAAAGGCAGGCCCGGGCAGTTTTTTTCCCAAACCGAACGAATAAAGGCCAGAGATTCCTTGGTTTTGGCGCCGTTTATTTTGACCGACATGGTACCAAAGCCCCAATCCGTCATATTGAACATGAACATCGTTTCGATTTTGTGGTGCAAAGAATTAAAATTGAAATCCTTGGCAATGCCCACGATGTAGCCAACGGAATCGAACCCGAAGTGTTTGCCCAAAAGGTAGGACTGGTCTTTATCGGGTGTTTCTTTTAGCAATTCTTTCGCCAGCGCTTCATTGATGATGTATTCCTTGCCTGTAGCTGATTTTTCAGGTGAAAAGTTTTTGCCCATCGCCAATTCAATCTTGTACAGCGACAGGTAATCGGGATCGACAATCAAGCGGGTGGAAGTAAGCTCTCGCCGCGGCCCATCCCCTCTAAATTCTATCCCCGATTGATCGAGGTGGCTGCCCAATTCATCTTGCGAAGCAGTGACCCCCGACACCAGGGTATTGTTGAGCAGCTCTTTTTTCATCGCCTCGTATTTTTCGCCAGCGCGCTGCCTGATGGAGATGTTGACCACTTGTTCGCGGTCAAAGCCAGTGTCCTGGTTTTTCATGTACATCAACTGCTTCAGGGTCAAAACAGTGGAAATGATCAGAAAAATGGCGCAGGCAAACTGGCCGACCACCAGTACATTCCTCAGCCAGCCTTTGCCCTTTCCTCCCTGAATGTTGTCTTTGAGCACCTGGATGGGTTGGAAAGACGACAAATAGATGGCGGGGTAAAATCCAGACAAAACGCCGAGCAGCGTAGCGCCCAACACCAGGGAAAGTGCCAGTTTCCAATCCTTGAATACCGAGAAGTGCAATTCCCGCTCACTGAGCTGGTTGATCGCGGGCAAAAACAGCCAAACCAATCCGGCAGCGATCAATACCGCGATGAAGCAAAGCAGCACCGACTCCCCGATGAATTGTAGCGACAATTGCCAATAAGAAGCACCAATCGATTTTCGCACACCCACTTCCATCGCCCTTTCGGCTGAACGGGCCGTAGAAAGGTTGACAAAATTGATGCAGGCAATGAGCAATACAATCAGCGCAATGATGGAAAAGACTCGTGTATAGGTCCCGTCAAACTTGCGGTAATTGAGGTCATCCAGGCCAATATCCGAGGCCTTGTCATGCACGTCTTGGAGGGGCAACAAAAACAATTGGTAATTTTTCCAATTTTCCCCTTCACTCATGTATTTTTTGAGGTAAGCGGGAAATTTTTGTTCCAAGGCCGCTACATTGGCTTCAGGGCCGAGCTCCAGGTAAGTTCTCAGCCAGTTGCCGCCCCAGTTGTCCATCCAATCTGCTCTGGCGTGGGTGCGCATCGAAATGAGGCCATCAAATTGCAGGTGGGAGTTGGCGGGCACATCCGCCAAAACGCCCGTGATGACCATGCTGGTGGTGTCGTTATTGCCAAAAGCCTGGAGGGTTTTGCCAATGGGGTCTGCTTGCCCAAAAAACTTTTCTGCGGTTTCCTGCGTCACCACGATGCTATTGGGTTTTGCCAACGCAGTTCCTCGATCCCCTTTCAGCAAAACAAAATCAAAAATATTGAGAAAGGTGGAATCCACCAGAAACACCTGATCGAGGAAAAAACGTTTGTCACCATAGTTCAAAGGTGATTGCCCGTTGCTGATCACCCGGGTAAAATTTTTGATTTCCGGGAATTCCTCCTGCAAGGTAGGGCCCATGGGAAACATGGATAGCGACACTTTTTGCGAAGCAACCATGCCTTCGAATTGCTGCACCTCGTTTAGTCGATAAATGTTTTTGCTGTGGAAGCCATCAAAACTCTTTTCATAACTTACAAAGAGCAAAATGGCAATACAGGCCGCCATACTGATGGCCAGCCCGGTGATGTTGATGGCCGAATAGCTTTTATTCTTGAGTAAAAAGCGCCAGGCGGTTTTGAAGTAATTACGGAGCATAGAGGTGACTTTAGGGTTTTTTACCCCAATTTTTATACCAATCGCCTATGTTTCTATTTGTCAATAAATTAGCGCAGCTCGAATAGCTAAAAAGCGTTCGATTTTGGACAAAGGTGTTCGCTTGTGGAAGCGGCAAATAAAAACCCCACTCCATAAAACCCTTGCCAGCTATACTAGAGATGCCGTATTTGTTTTTTGTCTTTTTTAATTCGATAGTTGTTTCAATACTTTTTTAGCATTTTCATTATTGGGATTCAACTTTAAGGAATGTTTATAGTTTTGAATGGCCAATTCTTTATTGCCATCTTTTAAATACACTTCTCCTAAACTGTCATAGGTATTTGCACTTTCTGGATGGAGGAGTACATTCAGTTTGAAAACTTCAATCGCTTTTTTCACCTCATTCTTTTGAAGCAATGCATAACCCCATTCGTTTAAATCATTTTCTGAATGCCAATATTTCATCAAATTCCTGCGGTCTTCATTGGCATCTACTTGTGCTTGCTCATAGCCCCTTTCCAATATGGATGCTTTTTTTTCAGGCATTACTTTATTTGCATACAAGGTCACAATAGCATTGATTACCAGTTGTTTATTCACATTAAACACATAGTGGCCTGTTTCATAAGCTATGATTTCTTTCCGTTCAGGCGATAATGAAGCAAAGTCTTGATGGCATTTTTTCCATCGCTCTGCATCTGGGGTTCCTTCAAACAAAGTTTGCTCCGAAACAATATCAATTACGGGAATAGTTACCGGCAAAGGATTTTTATTGATGACATCAATGATAGCTCGAAAGTTTTTTGAGGCCTCCATTTTTAATAAATGTTCTTCGGTAAAAAAACAAGGCAGATTGGCATCTATAAATACTGCCGCTTTTACATCGTTTGGAAACCTGGATGCATATAATGTAGCATAAAACCCACCCAAAGAGTGGCAAACAAGCATTATATGCTCATCAAAACCTAGCTTACTTAGCCCTGATTTCAATCCGGCAATTTCATTTTCTATTCCAATTGGAGTATTGTTTGGGCTGCTTTTTCCAAGACCAATTCTGTCATAGGTTATGATTGGTGCTTGAGTAATTGCAGCTATTTTCTTTTTAATGCCATTCCAAACCGAGCCGTCATTCCCACCACCTGCTTCAAATAATAGAGGGATTCCTTTACCATTAAGCACATTAAAATGGAGTTTATAGCCACCCACATCAATGAGTGTGTCAATCTCCTGGCTATTTGCATGATACGGAAATAGCAATGCGATAAGTGTCCCAAAAATTAAATTTTTCATGACTTTTTTTACTCCAAATTTCGTACCAATCACCCATGTTTCTATTTATCAACCAATTAGCACATATCAAATAGCTAAAAAGCGTTCGATTTTGGACAAAGGTGTTCGTTTATGTAAGCCGCCAAACTAAACACTCTGGCTTTGTTCAGCAGCCATTACTGGTTTAGCTTTGGTCAGCGGTAGCACTTTCACCTCTCCCCTCTTGGACATGTCGATGGGGTAGTTTCCGCGCAATTTTTTCAAACAATAAAAGCTGTTCATAAAAAAGGTCAATAAAAAAGCTCCCCTGCACAATCGCAGCCCTCTTATGATTCTGATCACTGAATTTTTAAAACTAAAACTGCGTTTCCACAAGTCCCGATGCGCCTGCAACAAGGTCAATGGGGTGAGGTTTTTGGGTTGAAAAGCAACATTGTAACCATTGTAAAAATTCCAGCCCCGGTCGTCCAACATTCGATTTTCTTCCTTCAGTTGTTCATATAAACTGGTGCCTTTGAAGGGGGTCATAATGCTCAAAAAAGGCACATCGATGCCAATTTTCATGAGTTCATCTGCCATGTTCACGATGGCCGCATAATCGTCGTGGTCAAAGCCTGCGATGAAGCCGGACATGACCGCAATGCCTCTTTTCCTGATTTCACTTACTGCTGTTTTGTAGTGTTCAATTTTGTTTTGCCGTTTGTTCGCATCCTTTAAAGACTCTTGTCCAAAGGATTCAATGCCCAGGAACACCCCGATACAGCCCGAGGCTTTCATCAAATCCAACAACTCGGCATCCTTGGCGATGTCCATACTCGCCTGGGTTAACCACCACTTCTTCAAGGGGATCATTTCCTTGAGCAAGGCTTTGATGTAGGGCCTGCGGATGGTCAGATTGTCGTCCCAAAACCACACCACTTTTCTTTGCCACCAATACGGGAAATCATCGTATGCAGCATCCCTGATCACATCTTCAATCGGGCGCAATCGGAATCCTGGATTCAGGGAGGGAACGGTGCAAAAGGAACAAGTGAAAGGGCAACCACGGGTGGCTTGTAGTACTTTTTTGATGAAAAATTTGTTGGGCAGCAGGTCATAACGGGGAGTGGGTAGATCTTTCATGTCGCAGGGTGTACCGCGATAAATGTCTTTTAGCGCCCCTTTTTCGGCGTCCTGCAAGATCATCTCCCACACATTTTCCACCTCCCCGGTGGCGATTGCATCAAAGTATTGCAGGGATTCTTCCTCGTTGTAGGTCACGTGCGGCCCGCCACCAATGACCATTTTATTGCGCTGTTTGAATGCATTGGCCAACTCAAAAGCGGCATTGGCAAAACCACTGAAAAAAGAAATGGCGATCAAATCCGCATCGGAATCATAATCGATGGCTTCTACTTGTTGGTGAATCACCCGCACCTGGTGTTTTTTCGGGGTAAGGGCGGCTAGATGGATGCCCGTGATGGGTGGAACAAAATCTTTCTCGTGGCCGAATTCGTAGCGTTGGATGTAGGCGATGATGATGTCGATTTTCATGGTGGTGGGTTTGGAGGTTTCAAAAAGTACTTTGAAATTCAAAGTTATGAGTAAAAAAATAAACTTGCAACTTTTTGCGAAGTTATTGGGCTAAATTAGTTGATCTGAATGAGGAGGATTTGCTAGAGTAAACTCATTAAAATTATACGCTCCAAAGCCCCTTTAGGGGCGAAATGTGGGTTATGTTTTTCCCAGCAATTTCGCCATGAAGCGAAATTGCTGGGAACTCACTCCACAACATCAATACTTCACCACTTTTTCCACTCGATTCACCCCTTCACCTCTCACCTGCATCAGGTAGATACCAGCAGGCAAACTGGAAAGATCAAAGGCCAATAAACGGCTATCGGCATCGCGGTTCTGCATGGTTTGGGTTTGCAAAACCCGGCCTTCAGCGCTCAACAAAATGGCTTGGGCACGCCCGGCGGGTAAACCTTCAAGTTGAACGTTGATTTGATCACCAGTTGGGTTCGGGTAAATGTTCATGCGGATGTTGCTCTGCAGGTCGCGGGTGGAGCTCACCACGGAGCCTGGCTCAACCAAAGTGCCCCGAGAAGCAGCTTTGCCGCACACCTTATCACCCTCGGCGGTAGTAAGGCATACCTGACCATTGTAATTCACCAGGTCCATAAATTCGATGTTGTCGATAAACCAGCCCTGGGTGCGAACCGAGCCATTCGCTGGATCATCATTCGAACCGAAACGGAAACGCACCTGAACCTGCTGCCCTGAATATTTCTTCAAGTCGATGTAGGTAGGCACAAATTGACCTGTGGAACCAGAGAAGCCCCGCAAACGTGGAACCGAAAAGGTAGTATAAACCACTGGGCGGGTATAGCCATTGCGGAAAATCAAGCTATCCGGGATGTACTGCCAGGTGCTTCCTCCATTGGTAGATATTTCCACAATACCCGCGTCCAAGGCCGTTTCAATGTTATAATCTTGATAAAAACGCAGCACAGGCTGAGTCCCACTGATCCGAATGGGCTCTTTCAGGTACAATGCCTGATCCACCGAGACCCGGCCGCCGGGAACAGTCCATGATTTGGTTCCCTTGAAGGACTTGGTTGCGGTAATCCGGAAAGTATCCTGGCCATCAATAGACAATTTGGCCCACATACTGGTAGTCCCTTCAATGTCATCTAGTGCCTGACGAACGGAAGGACGGTTGCGGTTGCTAATGGCCAGATAGCGGATGATTTTGCTGGCACCAGGAGTGAGTGTTCCAATTTCAAAAGAGATGACCCCATTGCTTACTGTGGTTTTGTTGGACCCCGACACCGATACTGGAACCAAACTTAAGCCATTGGGTAATTCATCATTCAGCACTACGGCACTTACTGGCGTATCTTTATGGTTGTACACCAGAAGGGTCACATTGACGGTATCACCAGCACTGATGTTGCCATCAACCAATTTTTCAACCTTAAGGGTTTTGATGCATTCGGGGCGATTGTCAAAGGTTTGCAAACCATCATTGCGGTTGCCGGTACTACCTTGGTCGGCGCTCCAACCCAGGCCGCGCCGGGCGAATACCTCCCAGATCAAACATTCGTTGGCACCGCCATTGTTGAGTGCGTCGGCGGCAATGATGGCATTGCGGCCGTCGATAAAGCCGGGGCTACAGTTTTGCAGCTTCATGCCGTCCATTACCAGTTGAATGGCGCGGTTGTTGCCCCCTTTACCACGGTACAAATCAGGGTCCCAGCCGTATTTGTCGACCATGGCCCAGTACAAATCCCATAGGGTGGCTGCCCATACTTCACCTACCGGATGCGGGAAGCTCGTGCCAATGATATCGTCGTAAACCTGATTGTTTATTTTGAGGTCGGTTGAATAGGGCAAACGGCGGATACCTGTTCCATCCAGACCTTCATAAAGCACATAATTTCCTACTCCACGAGCCGTTTTGCCGTTTTGACCCGGAGTTACAGTAGTGACCAGAGCAAAAAAATCGCTCCAGCCTTCACCCATCTGTTCGTCGTTGTTCAAACAAGAAGTAACGGAAGGCCCCCCCGTCAGGCGAGTCGAAATACCATGTCCGTACTCATGCGCAACGATGCCATTGTCAAAACTGGCGTCAATCGAATCCGGGCCAGTGATTGCCGGTGCTACCAAAGTCAGCACTACTTTTTCTCTGGCCATCGCTTGTTTCATCAACTCACAATCGCCAGAACGCATACCTACAACCGGGATGGTCACGCCACTTACCGTTGGGTCATCCGCCAAACCTGCTGGCAGCGTATTTTCAAAATTACAGACCACGCAGGCCACTGCTCCGGCAGTTTGGGCGTTTTTAGCCTTGGTTTCAAAAGTACAGGTGCCCCGATCGATCAGCACAATTTTTCCTTTCAGGCTGGTGGGGTTCAACAAAGTCTGGCAGCCCAGATTCGCCGCGCCCGATCCATCCACGCCTACTGCCACCTCCGCAGTAACCGGGGTAGTGGTCAAACGTTGACCAAAACTTGCACCCCGCACTGGGTATTTTCCAGCGATACCGGCAGGTGCATCGATAAAGGCATTGCCAGCAGCCGCGTTCCAAATGAACATTTGCATCCGGGGAGGGCTGCCATCTGCTGGAGTAGCAAAGTTGGCATTATTGGTATCGGTGCCATCTTGTGCTTCCGAATTAACCGCATCATTGGGGCGTCCACCTTTTCCGTAATTGTTTTGTTGAAAGTTGCCTGCTGCCTCATTGAACCCATATTGATAGGTAAAATCGTGCATGATGTTGTTCATATAAAACAACTGGGTGATGGCCGCTGCCCTTGAATTGCTGGGTTGTAAGCTAGAGTTGAAGGAATAGTTAAAAGTAAGATTGGAACCACCATTGGCTACTAAAATGGTATCTGGCCGGTTATCAGCATTTTGATCCAGGTAAGTGTAGGTATTATTGCCCCTGGTAATGGTATATTCGGCACCAGGTATGCCGTTGGTATCGTGCCAGCCGTAAGGAGAAGCAGTAGCATCAGCAGGATTGCTGACGACTTTTCGCAAGCCATGCAAGGGGCTTTCGATGGGCAGCGCAAATACGTTGTAACTTGCGCCATCAGCGACAGGCGTCAACTCTTCCGTTTCGGTTTTTGCAGGCATACTCATGCGTTGCAAGCCAGCTTCTTGCAAGCATTCATCCGAAATGAGTCGGGCCGAATGGTTGTGCCCTGGGAAGGTACAGGAAATGGTTTGATTGACTTTTTCCAATACAGCCCCAGTTTGGGCATCTACAAAAGTCACCCAGTGATCTGAACTGCGCGGGTCCTGGATTTCCATCACCCAGGCCAGGCGCAAACGCCCAGCTACTCCGGGATAATACATCAGATGACTGGGGATATTGGCTCGTGAAATATTTCCCCCTGCAAATTCTGCCGAGTGATTTTTTTCACTTTTTAACACTTTAATGTCTTGGCTTTTTTCATTCATGCCTAAATCTTCAGCTGCGCGAAGTAGCGCCTTCTCGGGCTTTAAGCTAGGTTTTAAGGCATTTATGCGGGAGGCCACGTCTGAAATAAAGCGATCAGCCACAAAAACCACTTTACCATCCTTGAGGTGGATGCCGGAAATGGCATTGTATACCTCGATACCCTCATGGGTTTGGGTAAAATAAACGTGGGTTACCCCATTGTGCTCACTTTGGTAGGTATGACTTACCTTTAGTCCTTGCAAGTCTTCGGGGCTAAGTTTCCATTTTTGTTGGTTTGCCTGCAAATACTCCAGTGCCTGACGACTTGCATCAAGCGATTGTGCTTGGGCAACTTGCACGACGCTCAATAAGGTCAGCAAGCAGAAGGGGGAAAATAAAGCGGAGATTTTCATCATTTTTTATCCTTTGTTGTATTCAAACCGTAAAGTCTCAAAAATACATAAATCAATCAGGCTTGATACGGACAAAGAAGTGGATTTGTTCTGTGGATCAATTAAAAAGTAGTTTATTTGTCAGTCAAAAGCCCAAAAGGCCTCAATTCAAAATTCATTATGGAAGAAAAAATTTCCGAAATAGTATATGGGCGCCATCCGGTAGTGGATGCAATTCGCTCAGGTTGGCCTGTGGATAAAGTGGTCATGCAGCAGGGGATCCGGGGGGAATTTGAAAAAGAAATCCGGCATTTGACCAAAGAATACGAAGTGCCGATGCAGGTAGTTCCGAAGGAACGCCTCAATAAATTGGCCGGAGGCAACCACCAGGGAGTCATTGCATTTATCTCTCCGATTCAATTCCACCGTCTGGAAGATATTTTACCCTCAATATTTGAAAAGGGTCAAACTCCCTTAATTGTTTTATTGGATGGTATTACTGATGTACGCAATTTCGGTGCCATTGCCCGTTCCGCAGAAGTTTTCGGTGCTCATGCCCTGGTGATTTCCAGCAAAAAAAGCGCTCAGGTCAATGCCGAAGCGGTTAAAGCCTCGGCAGGTGCTTTGACCATTATTCCGGTTTGTCGACAAAAAAGTATGGTAAGTACCATCGATATGCTCAAACTCTTTGGGATAAATGTTTATGCCAGCGATTTGAGTGCAACTTCAACGGTGGCGGAATTGGATTGGACCAATCCGATAGCATTTGTGATTGGTTCGGAAGCAGAAGGGATTAGCCCAGCTGTAGCAGAGAAGGCGGATCAACGATTCATTATCCCTCAACTGGGACAAACCGACTCCTTAAATGCGTCGGTGGCAGCAGGGGTTGTGTTGTATGAGGCGACGAGACAACGGGTTATGTAAACAATGAAAAGTGAAAAACTAAAAATGAAAAATAGCAACTACTTGTTATTGTTTTTCATTTTTAGTTTTTCATTTTTCATTGTCTAATCCAGTTCGCTGATTTTCCGGATCACCTGATACAAACGAGTGTGTTCGTTCACATCTTCGGTGAAGGGATCATGTTCGAGGTGATTGGAAGAAATCATTTTCAGGCGGGTCACGCGGCCATTGCGGTCGGTGATTTTTTGTACGTGTTTGACCCAGATGCTGCCATTGTGTTTCACGGCATAGATCTTGTTGTCCCGTACTTCACTCATGCTTTGGATTTCGCGGCAGATCACCACATCGCCATTGGCAATGATGGGTTCCATACTGTTTCCTTTAATGGGGAAAGCAACCAAGCCACCTCCTGCCAAGCCAGGAATATTGAAATAATCGATATCTTCAACAGCCCAACCATCTTTTCCTACAGTTGAGCCTGCAAAAGCTTCTTCAGAAGTAAACAAAATATTGCCTATCTTTAGGTTTGCTTCATCAGCAGGAGAAGGTTTGGGTAGGTCAAAACCAAAGGGTGTACCCAATCCGTCGATGAGGTAAGATTCATTAACTCCGTATTCACGGCATAATGTTCGAGCATGACGGTAATCCAGACAACGCTTGTCATCAGGATTGAGAAACGCCCGGATGATGTGGCCATAAGCACGGTTGCCGAGGATTTTGAGGGCAAAGTCGCCGATACCTTTGCCACTCCGGTCGTTGGGTTGAATGTCTCCACGTTCCACCAGCAGGTCAAAAACCTTGCGGAAGCGTTCATTCAACGATATACGATCTTCACGAATCATGGAGTGTGATTTAAATTCTAAAAATAATAGTGCCGAATTGCATGCAAGGTAAACAAAAAATTGTTACCAACAAATATTTGCAAGACATTTTTTTTTGTTGAAATAGGATTATTTTTGCGTTTACACTGCTTAGCAGCACACAACAGTTATTCATTATGGCGGCAAAAAAGAAAAAAGGACAACTTTCACTCCGGTTCACAGAAGATGAACGCATCCCTAAGCTGATGGGAGTGCTATTGTTGTTTTTTGCCCTTTACTTATTCATTGCGTTTACCTCCTATTTGTTCACCTGGCAAATTGATCAGGATCGTGTTTTTCACTTTTCCTGGGATCGTTTGTTGGACAGCCGCCATGAAATGGCCAATTGGCTAGGGCGATTGGGTGCGATTTTATCCAACTTTTTCTTTTACTACCTATTTGGTTTACCTTCTTTTTTGTTGGTTTATCTGCTTGTACTCATGGGCACGGCCCTGATCCGGCGCATTTCCCTGTACCGTTTCACCAGTCGAATTCGCTATACCGTTATATTGCTGATCTTTTTATCGGTGATTTTTGAGTTTTTGTTTGGCACCTTTGGTTTTCCCTGGGGGGGAGCTTTGGGGGACACCATCAATCAATGGTTGTATCGCTTTGTGGGTACTGCAGGTCAAATTGTTTTGTTTGGTACCATTGCATTTGGCTTGGTCGTTTGGCGTTTTAACCCCAACTTCGATCAATTGTCCTTTAGTCAGGCCATGCAGGAAATCTATTTTTACTTTGAAGCATTGATTCAGGGGAAATTGTTCCGGCGGGCCAAACCTGGAGATTTGCAAGAAGCGCAAGCCAAATTGCGCCCCGGTCCCAAAGCCCAAAAGCGCATCAATACAAACAATGGCACAGCAGATGGCCAGGAGGAGGATGAAGAATTTGACGAGGAAGACATGCCACTCCCCGATGTAGAAATGCCCCCTGTACCTGCCCTAAAAGGTGGCCAGTTGGCTTTCGACCTGGCCAAAGCAGCCAACCGCCCACCTGTAGCGAGTAGCCCTGCGGATTTGGAGTTGGAAATGGGCTTTACGGAGCCGCAAGAACGCCAGCCCATCGTGGAAAACGCCCCAGACCTGAATCTGCAACCACTGGACCTCGCCCAGGAAGAAAACCCGGACCACAGCGAACCCTACGACCCTACCCTGGAATTGTCTTCTTACGAGCACCCGGTACTGGCCCTGCTCAATGACTATTCCGATCAGAAAGTAGAAATTGACCGCGAGGAACTGGAAGCGAACAAGGATCAGATCATCGAAACCTTGTTGCACTACAAAATCGAAATCACCAAAATCC
>JAAFHQ010000698.1 GCA_013298445.1 Chitinophagales bacterium
TTAGTTTTATGATTAAAAATCAATTGATTATAAAAAAATAGCCTATGTTAATTTTATTGTAAAAATATTGTTATTAAGAATAAATGCAATTATCCCGTGAATTTTACGTGGTATAATTTTTTTGATTTGCTGGAAAGGTTAGAAAAAGTTTCTGAAAAAAAAATTAACTTAAATTTAACATTGATTGCTAAACCAGAAGCATTTAGAAAAGCAGGATGCTTGATCGAACGATGAGTGGGTACTTAGAACGTCCAATCAAGCATTTTTGTATATTTCTTTAATCAAATTATTCCAAGAGTAATTTTTGGGTTGGCCGAACCACATCGTACGCGCCCATCTTGTTGAGGTAGCGAAGGCGTTCAGCAGATACCTGATATTGATCGGCAATGGTTTCAAGGGTATCATAACTTCCTACCACGTAAACCCGTCGACCATTTTCATAAATCAAAGCCCCTGGAGTGCCAAGATTGGAGTTGGGATTGTCTGGTACACCACCCCGGGCAGTATACTCATAACTATTGGGTACTCCTGAATTGTAGTTTGCATTGGGATCGTACTGGTCTTCGCGTCGATAGGTGTAAGTGCCAGAATTATTGATGGAATTACCCTGATAGTTGTAACTATTCGGTGTATTGGTATTCATTGAACGATCCTGTGGAATGTATTTGGGAACTGGAGAGCTGTAATCCTGACCATTCCCGGAGGTGTAGTTCCCAGGGGTATTGGGTTGCTCGTATGGAGCAGGAGGATTGTTGCTCATTGAGGTATTGCCGAGGCAAGGGTCGACATTGAGTACATAACCAGCTGGTACGAGGTCTTGCGGTCCGAGATTGTTCATTGAACGCAAACGCGCTTCGGTCAGGCCATAATAATTGGCAATGGCAGCAAGAGATTCACCCGCAAGCAGGGTATGATTTTGCAAGCCGGTTTGCCAACCTGACACCGAGCGCTCAGTCATTTGGTTGTATTGTGCTGGTACGTTGTTGCTGGCCACATAGGGGGCTGGAGTGCCAATGCTGAGGCTGGTCCCTGCTGCGATCAAATCAGACTGGAGGTAATTCCAGGCTTTGATGTCGTCCACAGTAACATTGTACAATTTGGCGATGCGGTAGAGACTTTCTCCCTTTTTGACCAGGTGGGTTCTACCATTTTGGTTAAGCGAGGCTGTATTGTTGAGGTTACTGGTGGTCTCCGGAGCATAAACTGGCTCCTTGACTGGGTTGTTATTGCCATTGTAACCTGGGTTGGGCAGCAAGGGGGGAGGTGCGACATAGGTTTGTGCCATTACCCAAAGTGGAGTGCACATCAGCAAGTACAGCGTAATTGATTTTTTTTTCATATTGATTGCCTTTGAATATCAAGGCAAATTGCAGGTTTTTATTCAAAAAATCAACAATTCCTTAAAGAAAGGAGAAAGGTAGACAGAAAAAAGCTCATATTTCATTTTGTACCAAACCCTTACTCACCGCGTAAAGCACCAACTCTGAGGAAGAGCTGATCTGCAATTTTTTCATGATGTTTTTGCGATGGGTGTAAACGGTGTGGGTGCTCAGGTTGAGGGTGTCTGCAATTTCTTTGGCAATCAGTCCTTTAGCAGAAAGTTGTACAATTTCGATTTCTCGAACCGAAAGAGGAGTAGGTGCACAGTTGACCTCGGTCTCCTTGGCAAAGGATTTTTCCAATAAAAAATCAATTACCCGGCCACAAAAAAACTTCTCCCCTTTAAGTGTGGCTTGGGCCGCTTCCAAGACTTCATTGAGTCCACATGTTTTGGTTAAAAAACTGGTGATTCCCAACTCCAGCACCTGCGCAATATTATCCTTGCGCGTATCTGCACTAATGACCAGCACCTGGGTTTGGGGTGAAATGGTTTTTATTTTAGCAATAGAACCGGGACGGAAACTTTCGGATTGGCTGTAATCAACAATGACCAGATCTGGTTTATTGACCCTTATTGCAGCAAGCATTTCTTCTTCATTGCATACTTCCGCTACAATTTGATAATGTTCTTTCTGGCCCAGTAACTGACGTAGCGCCAGGCGGACCAAAGGTTGTTCATCAGCCAGTAATACGGAATATTGCTTCATGCTACATTAACAATTAGCGCGAAGGTAAGTTTTATTTTTCTTTCAGGCAAAATTTATTTAGACTATGTTTAAATAGGGTGTCCAACACTCAACAAACACTGGATTATTGCTCTGGTGAAAGGTCATTGAATCGGTCTTTAGGTTTAAATTCCTCAGGGGTCGGATCTCCTTCTTCAAACATTACCCGTAGCTTGTATTTGGAACCCAGAGAACTGATCAATGGCCCCATCATCGTATTGAGTACTTCGCGGGCCTGTACTTTGGCCTTATCCATGGCATCGGCATTCAGCGCGTCGCGGCGAAACTCTTCACGCAATACATTAAAGGCTTTATTCAAATCATCACCTTTGATTTCGCGCAACCAACCGATGCTCATGCGGTCCATTTTTGGATACACCTCGTGAGAGAGGATAATCGGTTCAGGTAAAGTGACGGTAACCAGTTTGCTTTTTCCGTTGAGTTTGATGTCGAAATAATCGTCGAGTTTAAAACCAATTTTTAGGATGCTAATGGCGGTGATTTCGACGTCGGTCGAGGACACCGCAAAACCCCAAACTTTAGTCTGGAATTGTTTGGTCAGCCCTTTTTTGTCGCGTATTTCGAAAGTGGCCAATTCTGATACCACTTTTTCAACGCGCTCCTGCAAAAGGCCCCTTGATCGGCCAAAATCTTCTATGGCCGCTCTTTCTTCAATCTGTTTCATCAAAGGGGAGAGGGCTTCAGTGAGGGCAATGCCACAAGGCGTGTCCACCCTTTTACCTTTGGCATAAAAAGCCCCATCTTTCATCGGGATGAGCCCGCCCATTACGTTATTGACCAGGTAGCAGGTGTATTTGGCGGCCACTTCGTACCAGATTTTTGCTGCATTTTTGAAACCATTGTCGTACCAGGTTTGGTACAAACTACTGGTGGTGTCTTTGATGGCTAAAAATTCATCGTAGTACAAGTTGCGCAAATAGTCGTGGTGTTTATCGTATTCGTTGGGCAGTTGTTTTTTTATGGACTCACTCAAACCCATGCGATTGGCCGTATGGTTCAAAATGGCCATGTTCATGTCATACACCAATTGATTGAATTCCCGACGGTAGCGTTTGGGATTGGTCAGGATGGCCAGGGCATCTTCTTCGTCGATGTCAAAATTGAAATCAGCTGGCAGGTAATTCAATTGGAACTCCTTGGGCACCGTGGTGACATCGCCACTCATGGCGCCTTTGGGCAAATATTTATATGCGATTAAGCCAAACAGGGCAATGACCAGGATAGCCAAAAAAGTTTGGCTGATGCGCAAACGGGAGTCAACACCTTCAGACATAACAGTAGATTTTGGTCAAAAGTAATAAATTTGTTGGGGCAACCCTACGTGGTTGCCTGTTTTTTGGGCGACCACGTAGGGTCGCCCAAACAAAAATTAAATCAATGCTCAATCCACAAAGCACCCTCAATTGCGCCGGACGCCTCTTGGATCTTTCCCGACCCGTCATTATGGGCATCATCAACGTAACGGAGGATAGTTTTTATGCTGATAGTCGCTTCACTGCATTGGACGCCATTGTACAACAGGCAGAAAAAATGCTGCATGAAGGTGCCCAAATTTTGGACATTGGTGGCATGTCCTCTCGCCCGGGTGCGACCATCATCAGTGCTGAAGAAGAGGTGCAACGAATTGCTCCAGTCATTGAGACACTAGTGCAACGTTTTCCAGAGGCCATCTTGTCTCTCGATACCATTTACGGCCACAGCGCGAGGGTAGGAGCGGAGCTGGGGGTGGGCATCATCAACGATATTTCAGCTGGTCGCCTCGACTCCAGCATGTACCCAACGGTAGCGGAATTG
>JAAFHQ010000699.1 GCA_013298445.1 Chitinophagales bacterium
ATTCAATGCCGACCACCTTCCGATTGTTGTCCGTCACAAATTGCAGCGTGCCAAAATCATACCAGGCGTGGTTCTGCTTCCACTTGATCTCATAGGTATCGTAGTGCCAGTGGCTGAGCACAGCATCCAGTTGTGGGCCGTGTGGGAAGTGCAATTCCAGTTGTTGATTGGTGCCCAATTTCACTTCAAGCGTACCGTACAATGGGTCGTGGTATTGACCTACCAAGGCACTAGCGGGCAAACCCGGCGTAGTATTTTTGACCTGTGCTGCTTTGGGGGTTTCTACCATTTTTCGGCGCTCGGCCTGGTATTGCAGTTCGCCGGGAATACCTTCTTTACTCCAATCTTTCAGCGGCAAATTCAGGTAGCGATCGACTACATATTGACAAAGGTTGGGACTAATCCCGGTCATGCTATTGGTCAATACCACAATGCCCAGTTTTTCTTCGGGCACCATCATCACCTGGGAGTACATGCCGTCGTAGCCACCCCCGTGCGACAATACTACCCTGCCGCCATAGTCAGCAACGTTCCAGCCCAGGGCATAACCCGAAAAATGCCGCTTGAAATAGCGTTGCTTTTGCGCAGCTGAAACCCGAAAGCTGTTGTGCATGGTCCAGAAGGTTTCCTGCGTTTGAGCGCTGAAGATGGTTTTGCCCTCGTATTTCCCTTGATTGAGCTGTAAATTCAGCCATTTGGCCATGTCACTCACGCTGGAGATGATGCCTCCGGCGGCGCCCATGTTGTCCCAACCTGCATAAGGAATTGGCTCGGCAGGGCCGTAGATGCTCTTGTGCGGCATGGCTACATTACTCAGATTGCCCAGGGCGCTGGTGCTGGTTTGGCTGCGCTCCATTCCGAGCGGTTTGAAGATGCGTTCTTTCACAAACACATCCCAAGGTTTGCCACTTGCCGCCCGAATCACTTCACCCGCAGCG
Source organism: Chitinophagales bacterium (assembly GCA_013298445.1). Lineage (GTDB taxonomy): Bacteria > Bacteroidota > Bacteroidia > Chitinophagales > Saprospiraceae > Haliscomenobacter. The sequence goes on from JAAFHQ010000699.1 coordinate 939, forward strand.
ATAAACATCAGGTTCGTATACCCGTAACCCGCCCGAAATTCATAAGCGGAGGGTAAATATTTGACTCTTTTGACTACTTCCTCGGCACTGTAATTCGTTTTGTACCAAATGGCATCGCCACTATAAGTACCCAAACCAACTCGATGGCAGAGCAGATCACGCACGGTAGTGTGTTTGCTCACATACGGGTCATAGAGTTCAAAATAGGGCAGGTATTTTTGCACAGGGTCATCCCACTTGAGTTTCCCTTCTTCTACCAGGATGCCAATAGAAGCAGAAACAAAAGCTTTGGTATTGGAGGCAATGGCATACAGGCTGTTTTCGTCGGCTCTGGTGGTTTTTCCTTTTTCCAAAACACCATAACCTTTGGCCAATACTACTTTGCCATCTTTTACCACGGCGATTGACAAACCTGGTACGTTCCAGTCTTTTTGAGCTTGCTGAAAATATTGATCCAGTGCAGTTACATCCACCTGGGCGCAAGCCAATAAGCTGTGGAAAAGCACCAAGAGCAGCATACTAATTTTATGCATGGCTTCTATTACTTTAAAGGATGGCAATTAATTGGTGGCAAAAATACTCTCAGGTTTCCATGTCGGGCGTTCTGGGGCATTGGCCACCAGGTAACTGATCAAAAAATTGAGTTTGACATAGGTACGGCCCGCTTCAAAATTGAAAGACCCATTGAGTTCATCCGATGGTTTGTGGTAGTTGTTTTTGGTAAAATCCTTGATCAAACCATCCAAGTCAAAATTGGGGTCACTGGTTTTGAGGCCATACTTGATGTGTAATGCGGGGATGCCTTGCAAGACAAAGCTGTACTGATCGCTGCGCACAAAACGTACTTCAGTTGGCATATGGTCCTGCATCACTTCGAGGCCCAGGTAGCCCGCAGCCTGTTGTACGGTAGCCATCAGGGTGGAATGCTCTGCACCAAGTGGCACTACGCCCAACAATGGGGCCAGGATAGTGGGCATATCTGTATTCACATCCGCCACGATTTTTTCCTTGGGCACCGTTGGATTATTGGCAAAATAGGTGGAGCCCAGCAACCCCATTTCTTCCCCCGTGACCATCACAATCAGCACCGAACGTTTGGGGCGTTCTTTTTTCAGGTTCTGGTAGGTTTTGGCAATTTCCAGCAAACTCGCTACTCCCGAAGCATTGTCGTGGGCCCCGTTGTAAATGGAATCGCCATTGACCGGGCGGCCAATCCCAACGTGATCGAGGTGGGCGGTATGCACCACGTATTCGTCCTTGAGCACCGGATCAGAGCCCGGAATTTTTCCCACTACATTAAAACTTTCCAGGTGTTCGTACACCGTACCCGTTTGGATGCGGGCAGTACCCGGAATGACCACTGGTGCGCTGGGGTTGTACAATAAGGCGGCCAATTCGCGGCTGCTCAATTCGGGTTTACCCATTATTTTACCCAAACCCGTCCAGGTCAAGGTTCCTACCACTTTGATGGAAGCATAGGGATTGACGCCCCTGCCTTCGGCTTTCCCGTTGGGCAATACGACACCACGAACCGACCCGGGACCACCTTGTGGGCCACCTACCGTGGGTGAAGGAAGCACAAAAACACCCACTGCGCCCTGCTTGTAGGCCATATCAACCTTAGCACGTGTGGTAGCCAAGTGGGCAGTTTCAGTACTGCCAAACTTGTTTTCTGGCACTCGACTGAGCAGAATTACAATTTTACCTTTTACATCCAGGCCTGCGTAGTCATCGTGCTTGAGTTTCGGCGCTGAAATGCCGTAGCCAGCGAACACGAGGGGGGCTTCGATCTGGTTGCGGGCCACATTGAAGTCAGCTTGCACGGTGTAATCCTTGCCGTATTCCAAATCCATGTGCTGGGTAGCGGAATGGAAATGGATGCTATTTTGCTCCGGTATGGTTTTGGCGGTACGGATAACCACTTTTTGGCGGTAAGAGCCGTTTTCACCAGCTGGTTCAAGGCCCAGTTTTTTGAATTCAGCCTCCACGTATTGGCCGGCCAAATCAAATTCGGGGGTACCCGGCAAGCGACCCTTCATGCGGTTGTCGGCCAGGTAGGCGATGTGGCTTTTGAGGGCTTCCGCGGATACTTTATCCAGCGGTTTTTTCAAGTGTTTGGGCAAACTGTTTTGGCCCCAACAGGCGGTAACCAGCAGGCTACTCAGTAAAATACTCAGGCTACGGTGAATCATGTTTTATGTGGTTTTGAGCGAAAAAAAGGTAGAAAAAAATAACGAATGATTCGAATGACGATTGACGAATATGGGGCGTTTCACTATTCTTTCATCGAGGCCTTGTACACTCCTACCTCCGCAATTTGTGCAGGAGCAAGAGCCCGCAACACCGTCAGTCGCAGTTTGGAGGCAGTAACCACATCAAAACGCAAGAGCCGTTTGTACCCTACCGTCGTGAAGTTTTTGATCAACTTCCAGCTGCTGCCATCCCAATATTCCAGTTGAGCTTCGGCGATGCGTTGGCCTTCGGCGATGTTTTCTTGCACCATAAAACGGTCGAAAGCAACTGCTTTGGGCAAATTGATTTCGATGGCCGCTTTTTCCGGTGCGCTGATCCAGGTGCTGAGTTTGTTGTCGACCAGTTTTTTGTTTTTGCCGGATTTGGCGAGGTTGGTTTTGAAGGTCTCATTCAAGATGCTGCGAAATTCCTTAATGGCAGCTACATCCTGGGGGCAAAGCAGCCCTTCGCGGTTAGGTGGCACGTTGAGGAGCAAGAGGCTGTTGCGGCCAACCGATTGGTAGTAGAGGTTCACCAGATTTTGAGGGGAGCGTACCTTATCGTCTTCTTTGGGGTGATAGAACCAGCCTGGGCGAATGGACACATCCGTTTCCGCAGGGATCCACTCCGTACCTTTTTCATCGCCAGTGTTCAGGTATTTGGAGTCCGCCACACCGGGTGCCATGCCCGCGGTGATGATGGTTGACCAGCAAGTTTCCCCTGCATTGCCCGACTCATTGCCTA